>PMKG01000367.1 GCA_003157675.1 Acidobacteriota bacterium | reverse complement strand
GATCTCCCCTGGCGCTGAACTGTCCTCGCAGAGGCGAGGCCTCCGTGGCGAGCGTCGCCACGACGGTCCGGGTCGCGATGTCGACCACCGAGATGGCATTCGACAGCCTGTTGAAGACGAACGCCCGTCGTCCCGTCGGGTCGAGGGCGACCGAGCCGGGGCCGGCACCGACGTTGACGTGATCCGCCCGGCTGAGCGCCCCGGTGTCGAAGAAGCTGATGCTGTTGGAGCCGGTGTTGACGACCACGAGGGTCGTGCCGTCGGGGGTCAGCCCGAGCTCGCGCGGATGGTCTCCGGGCGAGGCGCTCGCGCGGTCGACGATCTCGCCGGTCGCCACGTCGATCGACTGGATCTCGTCGTCTTTCGAACAGGCCACGTAGAGCCGGCGCTGGCGCTGGTCGAGGGCCAGGCCGGCCGGACCGGCGCAGGTGTCGATGACCGCCACCGCCTGCGCGATCTGCTTGTCGAACACCGTGATCGTGTTCGAGCCGGAGCTCGTGACGTAACCCGCGTGGTCCGCGATTGGCCTGGACGGCACGACGACGCTGAACGCGGGACTGAACGCCGAGCCGCCCTGAACCGACTCCGCATACTTCAGCGACAGCCAGACGACCGACGACTGCCACCCGGTGACCCCGAGCTGGAGATCGAGCCGGACGGGCGCGTCTGGCAGGGCCAGGGCGACCTGGCCGGCCTGGTTCTTCAAGGTGGCCCGCGTGAACCTGACGGTGAATCCCGAGTACGTGCCCGCCGGGAGGCGGCCGGAGGCCAGGAGCCGCTGCCGTCCGGCCTCCGCTTCTCCGACGACGCCCAGGTTCAGCTTGAGCGGGTACTCGGTGCCACTGCCGCTGACGGCCGAGACCGATGCGATGGTGAACGTGAGCCCGGAGGCCTCCGACGAGCGCGGCTGCAAGTAAAGGTAGACACCTCCGTCGGCCGCGCGCGCAACCGCGGGAACCATGAGGGCGATGACGAGCACCGCGAGGCGAAGATGTGACACCGTCTCGTCTCTTGCGATCAACTCACTGGCCCGTCACGGTAAAGACGCTGACGCCGCGCCTGCGCCCCTGGGACACGTAGACCCGGTCCTGCCGATCGGTGGCGAGGTTGTCCGGCACGATCAGGTTCTCGGGCCTTGCCCCGCGGTAGCCGAACTCGGTGACGAAGTTGAAGTCCTTGTCGAACACCATCACCACCGACCGGAGCTTGTCAGAAACGAGCACGTCCCCGCGGCTGTCGGTCGCGATCCCGGAGATGATGCCGAATCTCCCGGCGGATGAACCCGCCCTGCCGAAATACTTCAGCGTGCCGTCCGGCGAGTACTTATAGACCCTGGCCAGCGTCGGCATCGTGAAGAAGATGCTGCCGTCCCGGTCCACGGTGAACCCGAACATCTCCGCCCCGGCCTTCTGCACCTCGTCGGCACCGATCAGACGGGCGAAGTCGACGTGCTGGCGGCACTTCCCGTCGGCCTCCGTGATGGTCACGCTCGACGCCGACAGGTCGGCGAAGTAGAACAGGCCACCGCGAATGAGCACCCGATTGGCGCGGAACGCCACGCCGGCGGGCAGGTTCGTGATCTCGACGCGGGCGACGGGCACCCCCCTGAAATTGCACCGGGTCACGAGGCCGCGGGAGTCCTTGTACGACAGCAGGATGATGTCGCCGTCGCGATCCGCCGCGGCATCGACAATCCCACCCAGGCCGAGGTCGTCGCCGAAGCTGAAGATCTCCATCCCGCTCTGATTGAAGATGCGCACCACGTTTTGATAGACGACGTACGTCTCGTCCCTGTCCTGGTCCGCGTTGACGCGGATTCCGTCGTAGTGGAGCGGCCCCAGGACGCTGGAGAGCGTGTAGAGGTATTTCGGGCTGACCTGTGCGGCGAGTGTGTTCGCGCACAGGACCAGCGTACACACGACGAGGACGCCGACTGCCGTCCGTCGATGGATCTCGATCATTTCGTGCCGGATGAAGAGCGGCCGCGCTATAACGTACAAGAAAAAGGCTGGTGTGACCCAGCCCTTTTCCAAGCTTGCTACTTCGTCACGTCGGGACCTAGTCCTTGGCGTGGCACTTGTTGCAGAGCACGCGCTGGTAGGTCGCGAACGCCGTCACGGGGCGATCGTAGTAGGCTGCCTGCGTCTCGACCGCCAGACGGCCGCGGGCGTAGCTGCTCGCCGCGTTGTCCGTGCCGGGGTACAGGCCCTGGTAGATCATGAACTCGCCTTCCATGTTCCACCGCAGCGCCTCCGGCCAACCGGACGCGTGCGCGCGGTGACAGGACAGGCACATCACCTTGTCGGAGCTGCCCGGCCCGTTGCGGTACGAGTTGGTGTTCGTCGCGTGGGCCTGGAGGGTCGGGATGTCACCGGTGTTCTCGGCGAACGGCACGAGCGAGGTGAACGAGGTCGAGGCCGAGCCGGTCAGGTCGCCGGACTTGACGTAGGCGTTGTAGTTATTGGCGACGGCGTCGCTGAGGCTCTGATCGATCGGGTGCACGTAATTGCCGCTCGAGTGCATGCCCGGATGGCACGTCGCGCACCAGTTGCCCCACGTGTTGATCCCGCTGGCGCCGTAGGCCACGCGGACCTGGTTGGTGGCCTCGCTCTGATTGTAGGTGGACGGCGCGATGGCGATCGCCACGCCGCTGAACACCACGCCCTGCGAGCTGTCACCGAGCCCACGCAGGAGGCGGTACGCGCCCACGGCCTGTCCCGCCGCCGGTGCCGCGCTGTTGTTGTAGGATCCGGACCCGATGACCGGCGCGTTGTTCGCTCCGGGAGTGTGGATCACGTTGGCATAGACGCCGGTGCTGAGGCGACGGACGCCGCCGTGCGGATCGTGGCAGCTCTCGCAACCCAGGTTGGCGGAGGCGAAGGTGCCGCCGGGGGCCGTGACGTTGTCCGGGTCGGCGACGAAGGGCGTATCCGCCGCAACGATGTTGTGACCGTGGGTCTGACCATACTCGGTACTGGTGACGCTGCGGATGGTCATGGTGTAGCTCTTCCTCAGCCAGCCGAAGTCGCCGCCGGGCGTCCGCTGGATGGGAGACTTGCCGGCCCCCATATCAGCATCGGCCGTGGCGATGTGATACGACGACGGGGTGAGATTGCCCGGTACCATGTGGCAGGACAGGCAAGTGGAGCTCGGATCGGTGCCGATCAGCAGGTACGAGCCGCCCGCCTTGGGTGAATGCATGCTGTGGCAGCCCGTGCACTCGGCGACGCCGCCGGAGTGGAAGGCCTGGGGGCTACCGGCGGTAGCGAGACTGAAGATTGCTGCTGCTGCGAGGATCTTTGTTGCGTTCATTCTCTTCTCCTTTTCATTTTTTTGCTGCTCGTGGATTTAACTTCTTCCTATGAGTGGCCAAACCAATTATCTGCTTCCTTATTTCGTTTGTTTTCACATAGCACCCT
>PMKG01000144.1 GCA_003157675.1 Acidobacteriota bacterium | reverse complement strand
CCGTCCGGCGACAGGCCCATCGTCCTCGACAGCCCTCGCTCGATGAGCGTGCGCTCGCCTGTCGTGAGGTTGACGCGGTAGAAGTCGCCCTTGGTCGCGCCCCACTCGACCTGTCCGGCGTACGGCGTGTCGATGTGGCCGACGGCCCACTTCAGATCGTCGGTGGGCGTAACGGTCNNCGGTCTTCATGTCGTCATCGGCGATCTGGCGCAGCGTGCCGGCCGCGACGTCGAGGATGGCAGCCTTCGTGGCTCGGCGCGCCTGGGCCAGCTGGACGACCTGGACCGACTGTGGGTCGTCGTCTTTCCAGTGCCATACGTCGACGTTGGCCTGCGGGTCGGTCGACGGCGTCTTCTCGGCCTCCTGTTCTTTCAAGCCGACCAGCACGCGCGCGCCATCGTCACTCCACCGAGGGGCGGTGAACTCGCTGACGACCATGCCCGCCGGGAACGACATCGCCTTGGCCGGGTCGAACGTCGCCGCTTTCATCTCGGGCGTTCCGGCGTTGCGCCAGGAGAGGACGACGTTCTCGCGGTGGGTCTTGTCTTTCGGCTTGTCGCCCCGAAGCACGACGAGACTCGCGCCCTCCGAGCTCCACACCAGCTGGTCGTAGTCGGCGGCCGCCGCATCGAGTGTCTTCTGCTCGCCGGTGGCGAGCGCCATCAGGTAGACGCCGTTCCCGAGTCTCTGCTCGCCTCGCACGGTGTAGGCCATCTGTTTGCCGGCTTCATCGAAGGCGTAAGCCCCGACCTTGCCGATATAGCGCTGCGTGCCGGTGGACAACTGGCGCATCAGCAGGTCGGTTCCGGGTCCGGCGTTCTCGCCCGTCGCGCCGGTGCCCGGCGCCCCTCCCCGGCCGCCGCGTCCCGCCGGCGCCTCCGTGGCCGCGGCCTGCGTTCCTTGCGGCCGCATCAGCAACCAATCGCCCTCCGGAACGAACGCGAAACTGCCCACCGAAGGGAACGTGGTCTTCGTCCCGGTCGAGAGATCGAGCACCTCGAACGTCCGAGGAGGCGTTGTTTGCGCTCCCGCAGTCGCCCCGCCCGGCGGAGCAGGTGCGTTGCCGCCACGGCCCCCGCGGCCCCCGCGGCCTGGTGATTCCGGCGGCGCGATGAAATAGCCGACCCACCGCGCGTTGTCCGAGAACGCGGCGTTCGTCCCCCGCGGCACGTCGTAGGTCTTGTCGCCGTCGAGCGATCTGACGACGAGCGTTCCGTCGCCCTCGTTCGGCGTCAGCATATACAGCATCCACGTGCCGTCGGTCGAGATGGCGGCGTTGGTGATGCGCTTGAATTTCGCGTAGTCATCGAGCGTGATCGGTTTGGGCGCCGTCGACTGCGCGAAAATCGCAAAAGGCGCGGCAACGGCGATCAGGGCGAGCAGGACGGACACACAACGGAGACGGGTGGCAGACGTCATCGATATGCTCCAGCTGGGCGCGGGGCGCGAATGGTCCGCGAAGAATAGCACGAGCAGAGCGCGGCCGGTTCGGCGGTCGCACGATCGCCAGATCGCCCGATCGCACGATGGCGCGTCACTCCTCCGTAATCGCCCCCGCGAAGGCCAGCGACACGAGCGCCTGCTGCTCGAGTTGGTGGGCCTTGCCCGAACCGGTCGCCGGGCTCGCCGACGCGCGCCGCTTCACCGACATCACGCCCGGGTGCGGAAAGACCGTGCGCAGGCGCGGCACGACGTAGAAGTGCGCGCCCATGTTCTTCGGCTCCTCCTGCACCCATACCACCTCCCGCGCTTCCGGGTAGGCGGCGAGCGCCCTCGCCAGCGGCGTCGTCGGGAACGGGTAGAGCTGCTCCAGCCCGAGGATCGCCGTCACCGTATCCCGAAGCCGGGCTCGCTCGGCCCGCAGCTCGTGGAGGATCTTCCCGGTGCCGACGAGGATGCGGCGCGCCGACGCCGGCCCGTCAGGGTCGGACAGCACCGTCTGGAAGCGCCCCTCGATGAGCGCCTCGACCGGAGACGACGAGCCCGCGTTCCGCAGCACGCTCTTCGGCGTGAAGACCACGAGCGGCTTGCGCCAGTCGCGCAGCGCCTGGCGGCGCAGCAGGTGGAAGTACTGGGCCGCGTTCGATGGCTGGCAGACCTGCAGGTTGTCCTCGCCGGCGAGCTGGAGGAACCGTTCGATCCTCGCGCTCGAGTGCTCCGGCCCCTGCCCCTCGTAGCCGTGCGGCAGGAGCAGCACGAGACCCGAGAGCAGGCCCCACTTGTCCTCGCCGGCGCTGAGGAACTGGTCGATGACGACCTGCGCGGCGTTGGCGAAGTCGCCGAACTGCGCCTCCCAGAGCACAAGCGCCTCGGGATAGTCGCGGCTGAAGCCGTACTCGAACGCCACAACGGCGGCTTCCGACAAGGGTGAGTTGTGGATCTCGCAGAACGCGCCGCCTGCGGCCACGCGGCCGAGCGGCACGTCCTTCCGCTCGGTCTCCGTGTCGATGAGCGCCGCGTGACGCTGGTTGAAGGTGCCGCGCTCGGTGTCCTGGCCGGTCAGGCGGATCGGCACCCCCTGCCGCAGCAGGCTGCCGAAGGCCAGCGCCTCGGCCATGCCGAAATCGAGCCGCCGCTTGCCCGACGCCATCTCCGCCCGCTGCTCGAGCAGCCGACGGACCTTGACGTGAATGTTGAAACCGTCGGGCCACGAGGTCAGGACCGACGCCACGTCCCGCAGCTCCGCGATCGGCACGCCGGTGTCCACCTCGTACGAGGTGTCGTGGCAGCCGCCCTTGTAGCGCGACCAGTAGGCGGGCAGCTGGGCCAGCGCGACGCGACCGGTGAGCTTCTTCGCCTCGTCCTGGGCCTGCCCGAATTCCGCGCGGGCGCGCGCCGGCAGGTCGCCGGCGTCGAGGCCCTCCTTCGAGGCGAACACCTGCCAGAGCGACGGATGGTCCTCGATCGCCCGGTACATGCGCGGCTGGGTGATCGTCGGGTCGTCCACCTCGCTGTGCCCGTGGCGGCGGTAGCCGACGAGGTCGATGACGACGTCGGTCGCGAACGCATACCGGAACGCGGTGGCCAGTCGGGCCACGTGGACGACGGCCGGCAGGTCCTCGCCGTTGACGTGGAAGATCGGGATCGGCAGCCGGCGCGCGACGTCGGTGGCGAGCGGCGACGAGTGCAGCTCGTCCTCGGGGGTCGTGAAGCCGAGCTGGTTGTTGACGACGACGTGGATGGTACCGCCCACCGCGAACGCGGGCAGCTCGGCGAAGTTGAGCGTCTCGGCCGTGATGCCCTGGCCGGCGAATGCCGCGTCTCCGTGCAGCACGATCGGCACGATCCGGCGGCGCGCGCCTTCGCCCTCGCGCGTCTGGCGGGCCCGCGTCCGGCCGAGCGCGACCGGGTAGACGGCCTCGAGATGGCTCGGATTGGACACGAGCTTCACCCGCAGCTCGCGGCCGGAGCGCGTGCGGTAGGTCCCGGTGGCGCCCAGGTGGTACTTCACGT
>PMKG01000439.1 GCA_003157675.1 Acidobacteriota bacterium | reverse complement strand
CTTGCCGCCGTGGCGCTCGTAGAAGGCGTGCGTCCGAATCAGGTGCTCGCGCCTGAAGAAGATGGAGTTCGGCCGGCTGTAGAGCGCCTGGCCGGCCTTGTGCCCGATGAAGTAGCCAGTCGCGTTGCCCGCGATGGCCCCACAGATGAGGCAGGGAATGAGCGTCGCGATGTTCAGGTCTCCTCGGGCGGCGAAGATCCCGGCCGTCACCAGCAGCGAGTCCCCAGGCAGGAAGAAGCCGACCATTAGCCCCGTCTCGGCAAAGACGATGAAGATCATGCCGTAGAGGCCGACCAGCCGAATGAGCTCGGGGACGTTGTAGACCGTCCGGAAGAAGTCCTGGATCCATTCCACGCCGCACACTCCTGTCAGCCGTTCCGCGCCCGGGAAAGCGGCAAATTATATCCCGAACGGACCCGCTACCCACCGGGGCCGTTCCGATCAATACTCAGGCGGGCCCGGCAGCGGGATGCTGCCGCCCGGCGCAGCGCCGGCCAATCGGCGAGGCCGCCCCATCGACCTGTGACGCCGCGCGACCGGCGCTCCGGGTTCCGGGCTGAGACAGGGACGTGCTGATGCGACGTGTGTTTGCGCCCTGGTGGGTCGTTCCCTGTGCCGCCTCCTTCCTGGCGTTCTTCCTGCTCCTCCTGTATTGCGATATCTGGCGGCCCGAGACCGAGGGCCTGCAGGTCAGGGGATCGGCCGGGGTGAACGGCCTGCGCGTGGAGGACGTGTCGCCGGGCTCGCCGGCCGAGCGCGCCGGGATCTGCCCAGGCGACATGGTCATCTCGGCCAACGGGCGCCCCCTCCGGTCGAAGCTCGAGTGGGAAGCGGTCCAGAGCGAAGTACGCTTCGACAGTTTGCTGTCGGTCGAGGTGCTCCGCGGCGGCACCGTGCGGCGCGTCGAATGGACGGTGACGCGGGAGGGTTGGGACTACTGGCGAGCCCGCGAGGGCGCGGAACTGCTGCTCACCCGGCTCGTGCAGCTCGTGACGCTCCTCCTCGGCCTGTTCGTCGTCTTCAAGCGCCCGGGCGATTTCGGCGCCAGGATCGGCGGCTGGCTGCTGGCGACCTTCGGCGTGTTCTACGTCGATTCTCCGTACCGGTTCTTCGACGTCTGGCGCGCGCTGCCGTGGCCGGCCGGCGTCGTGCTGTGGCTGCCGCTCATCAGCACCCTCCTCCTGCCCGGGTTGCTGCTGACCTTCTTCCTGTGCTTTCCGCGGCGCGTGGTGCATTCCACGGCGGCGTGGGTCGCGATCTGGATCCCCGCCCTGGCGATCGGCCTCCGACAGGCCTGGTTCCACCTGAACGTGGTCTACGGGGCGGGACACGATCGGCTGCCGGACAAGTGGTTCGGCTTGCGGTTCGGCGTGGCGATGGGCTACCTGCTGGCGGCGGCCGTTGTCGCGCTGGTCAGGTACCGCCGCGCCGACGCGACCGAGCGGCGGCGGCTGGCGGTCATGGCGCTCGGTGGCGGGCCGGGAGCGGTCGGAGGAGGGATCATCGTCTTCGTGTTCTGGCGCGGGACGCAGACGGCCGTGTTCACCTCTCCCTGGATCGCCCTCGCCACGCTCCTGCTGCTCGTCGTGCCCTTGTCGTTCACGTACGCCATCCTGCGCCACCGCCTGTTCGACGTCACGCTGATCATCCGTCAGGGCGTGCGGTACGCCCTGGCGCGACGCTTGTTGCTCTCGATCGTCCCCGCACTGGCTGCCATGATGGCCATCGACGCCTACCTGCACCGCGACCGGGCGATCGAGGTGCAGTTCGTCGAGCGCGCGCCGATCTACGGCCTGCTGTCGGTGCTGGCGCTCGTCGCGGCCTACCGGCGCCAGCACTGGCTCGACGGCCTCGACAAGCGCTTCTTCCGCGAGCGGTATGACGCTCGTCGTCTTCTGCACGAGGTCGTCGAGGACGTGCGCCACTCGCCCGGCCTGCCGGAGGCCGCCCCGCTCGTCGTGGATCAGATCGGCCGGGCGCTGCACCCGCAATTCGTCACGCTGCTGGCGCAGCAGGCTGAAGGGGAGCCGTACCAGGTGATGGCGGCCGCCCCGCCATCGGCCGGACCGACAGCGCTGTCGGCCGGCTCGAAGCTGGTGGCGCTCGCCCGGCTGCTCGGTGAGCCGCTCGACCTGTCGGCCGCGGGTGACGGATGGCTGGCCTCCCGCTTGTCCCCGGCCGAAACGGCGGTGGTGCAGCGGCTGGGCCTCGAGATGGTCGTGCCGATCGATCCGGGGCGAGGCCGCCCGGCCGCACTCCTCGTGCTCGGGGCCCGCCGGTCCGAGGAGCCGTATGCGGAAGAGGACCGCCAGCTGCTCTGGACGATCGCCCAGAGCCTGGCCGTGCTGGACGGACGCGAGCGGCGCGACCCGTCGTCGGAGACCGTGTTCGCCGAGTGTGGTCGCTGCGGGGCCTGCTACGACCACGGCACGCCGACATGCCCGGCGGACGCGGACCCGCTGATGCCGGTCGCCCTGCCGCGCGTGCTCTCACGCCGCTACCGCCTCGAGCGGAGACTCGGCCGCGGCGGGATGGGCGTCGTCTACGCCG
>PMKG01000401.1 GCA_003157675.1 Acidobacteriota bacterium | reverse complement strand
CGTGGCCGAACAGGTTCGACTCCAGCAGGTCCGGCGGCAGGTTCCCCGAGTTCACCGTAACGAACGCGCGCGGCGCCCGCGGCGAGTTCGAGTGGATCGCGCGCGCCACCAACTCCTTCCCCGTGCCGCTCTCGCCGCCGATCAGGATCGTCGACCGGCTGGGCGCCGCCTGGATGATCAGGTCGAACACCTGGCGCATGCGCTGGCTGCGGCCGATGATGTTCCCGAACTTGCTGTAGCGCTCCTGGAGGTTCTGCCGGAGCGCCTTGTTCTCGGCGACGAGCTGGGAGCGCTCGACCGCGTTGCCGAGGACGACCAGCACCTCGTCGTTCTTGAACGGCTTGGTGACGTAGTCGAACGCCCCGCGCTTCATCGCCGCGATCGCGGTCTCGACCGAGGCGAAGGCCGTGATCATGATGACCGCGATGTCCTCGTCGATCTTCTTGATCTCGTCGAGCACCGCGAGTCCGTCCATACCGGGCATCATCACGTCGACGATGGCGGCGTCGACCGGCACCGAGCGCGCGATGTCGAGCCCCTCGGCGCCGCCCGACGCCAGGCGGACGTCGTACCCCTCGCGCGTGAGGAGTGCCTCGAGGATCTCGCGCATGATCTCTTCGTCGTCGATGACGAGGACGGTGCCGGTTCGGGCCATAGTCAGGGCAGGTGCACCAGGGATCAGACGGCTCGACCGGTGCGCGGGATCGACGCGGGCACGGCGAGCGGGAACGACAGCGTGAACCGGGTGCCGACGCCGACCGCGCTGTCGCACGCAATCGTCCCCTCGTGCTCGCGCACGATGCCGTAGGTGATCGACAGGCCGAGGCCGGTCCCCTGGCCCATCTCCTTGGTGGTGAAGAACGGGTCGTAGATCCGGGCGAGGCAGTCGCTCGGGATGCCGGCGCCCGTGTCGCCCACCTCGACGACGGCCGCGAGGTCGGCGGTCCGCGTGCGGATGGTCAGCCACCCCCCCTTGGGCATGGCGTCCCGGGCGTTGATGAACAGGTTGAGGAACACCTGCTGCAGCTTGAACTCCGTGCCGAGCACGACCGGCCCGGGCGTTGCCATCTCGCGCCGCACCTGGATGCGGGACACGCGGAACTGGTGTTCGAGCAGCGTCAGCACGTCGTTGACGACGACGTTCAGGTCGACCGGGGCGCGCTCGGGCGCGGCCGTCGCCGGGCGCGAGAGGTTCAGCAGGCCGTTCACGATCTTCGCCGCTCGGAACGTCTGGCGCTCGATCTTCTCGAGCAGGCGCGTCTTCGGATCGTCGGGATCGGCGCCGTCGAGCAGCATCTGCGTGAAGCTCGAGATGCCGGTCAGCGGCGTGTTCACCTCGTGCGCCACGCCCGCGGCCAGCAGCCCGATCGACGCCATCTTGTCGGAGATCTGGAGCTGCTCCTCGAGCTGCGCCCGCGCCGTCACGTCGTCGACGATGACGACCGTGCCGCTGTCACCGCCGCCCGACAGCGACTGGAGCGGGACGGTGGTGATGTTGACGAGCCCCCGGCCTCCGCCTCCGGCCGCCACGTCCAGCGGGAACCGGTAGAAGGTCCCGCCCTGCGGGGACTGCTCGCGGGCGTCCCGCACCGCCTCGACGAAGGCCGGCCCGAACAGCTCGCCGAGCGTCCGGCCGACGGCGTCGGCGCGGGTGGTGCCGTGCAGCTGCTCGAGGCCCCGGTTCCAGCGGAGCACCCGGTTGTCGGCGTCCACCACCGCGAGGCCCGCGTCGAGCGACTCGAGGATGCTCTCGTTGAACTCCCGCAGCCGCCCGAGCTCCTCGGCCTTCAGGTGCAGCTGCCGGTAGAGCCGGCCGTTCTCGAGCGCGGTCGCCGCCTGCCCGGCCACCGCGGCGAGCAGCGCGAGGTCCTCCGAGCTGAGCGGCTCGGCGTGCTCCTTGCGCCCCAGCGCGAGCACGGCGATCGTCGTCTCCTTCGACACGCACGGCACGAAGTAGTACAGTTCCCGCTCGCGCCACCCCTCGACGTCGCCCGGGGCCAGCCCGTGGGTCGTCACCGGGTCGTCGAGGTCGATCGTCGTACCCGACGCCAGCCGCGCGCCCAGCGCCGAGCCGCGCCCGAGCCGCACCGCCGCCCCGTCCATCCCGGCCGACCGGATCGCCACGAAGTCGCCGGTCCGCTCCTCGGCGAGCAGCAGCGCCATCCGGTCCACCAGCAGCGTCTCGGTCACCCGCGAGACGATGCGGTCGCCGAGCCGGTAGAGGTTCAGGTCCGCGCTCAGGTCCCGGGCGAAGCCGACCAGCGCCCGCCGGTAGTCGTAGCGGTCGCGGTAGAACACCCGGTCGAACGTCGCCTGGATCACGTTCTTGAGCGGCCGCGCCACCAGCACCACCACCAGCGTGGCCAGCATCGCGATGACGGAGGTGTGCTCGCGCGATCCCTCGAGGAACATCCAGCCGGCCAGCCGCAACAGCACCGCGTAGATGGCCGCGACGGCCGCCAGCGCCGCGGCCCACACCATGCCGCGCTTGACGATCACCTCGACGTCGGCCAGGCGGTAGCGGACGATCGCCGACGCGAAGGTGAGCGGGATCAGGCTGAGCGGGATCGCCGACAGCTCCATCGGCAGCGACGGCCGCATCCCGAGGGCGTACGGCACCGCGTAGCCGAACGCGAACGGCAGCCCCCCGAGCGCCGTGCCCCACCCGATCCACCGCAACTGCCTCCGGGCCGTGACCGTCCGGACCTCGCCGAACGCCCGCATGATCACCACGAGGCCGGCGCACAGGAAGATCGAGAGGTACAGCGGCTCGAACCGGTCGAGCGCCTGCACCACGTCGTTGATATAGAAGCGCTCGTTCTGCACCGAGCGGAGGACGGCCACGATGCGGACCGCGCCGAGCAGCAGCGCCGGCAGNNGCGGCAGCAGCAGCACGGCCGCCGCGTCGGCCCAATAGAAGAACCAGTCGAGCCGATCCAGCCGTCCCGAGAAGGAGAAGACCGCCCAGCCGAAGAACGTCCCCGCCAGCCAGAGGAAGTGCAGCGTCGCCGGATGGCTCGGCCGGCGCAGCCTCACGCTCGCGCCCACCAGCAGCGTGAACAGCCCGATCGGCGCCAGCACGAAGTAGAGCCCGACGTTGCCGAGCGGCACCGACGCGAGGCGGAAGCTGAACGCCTCGGAGGTCCCCAGCCGCAGCACCCGGTACTCGACCGGCTGCCCTTCCTTCGCCTGGTGCAGGATGTCCCAGACGTCCGAGGACCGATCGACCAGCTGCCCGTTGATCGCTTCGAGGAGATCCCCCGGCTTGATGCCGGCGTGCGCCGCCGGGGTCCCTGCGGCGACTTCGAACGCGGTCACCCCTTCGACACGGTTCACCCACAGCACGCCGTCGTCAGCCTCGTGCGCGGTGGCCCGGATCGCGATGTTCGCCAGGCCGAGGACGAGGAGAATCGCGGCAATGCCCAACGTCAGCAGGGACGGGGTGAACGCAGACCACCCTGGCCAACGCCACAGAACCTTCCGCCTGGCTGCCGCCGCGGTTGCTCGCGTATTCACCACCGGGTCGCCGACCGTTCAACGTTGATCTTCGAAGAAAGCAAACGGCATACCACGGCTGAGATTGAGTCGTGGCACCGTAAACACTCGTGACAATACGACTTGTCGCTCAACACCAACTCCGTCTCGCGTGCTCATCCAACCAATTGGACGCCTCGTCCACAATAGTGGATGAAGAGGGGCGAATTCGAGCGAACCAGACAACAAAGGCGGGCTTCCGGCGCCCGCCCCTCTGGAGATCGCGCACAACCCCGTTCGCCCGAGAGGCGGCACTCAGAACCGCACGACGAATCCTCCGAGGATTCGTGTCGGTGGCTTGACCACCAGCAGCTCGTCGTAGGCGGAACTGTCATGGGCCGCGTCCCTGAACACGTTCTTGACCACGAGCAGCACCTGCCACTGCGCCGACGTGAAATCGAGGAACGGCAGCCGCTGCGTGAGCTGGACGTCGAACCGGGAATCGAACCCCGTATTGGCCGTGTCGCCGTCGCGCCTGGTGAAGCCGGTGTTGAGCCGGTATGCGACGTAGACATGCGTGTCGGTCAGCGGCAGATCGGTCTCGACCGACGTCGACAGACCGTGCAGGTGTTCCCGGCTCGGGCGCGGCCCGAATCCGAGCACGAGCAGCTCCTGCCCCGGCGCCGTCCTCCACCACCGGGCCTCGGTCAGCTCGTAGGACACCGAGCCGCGCAGGCGCGACAGCAGGTGATGCGTGACCCCGAGGCTCCAGCCGTGCGTCATGACGTCGCCCGCGTCCGCGACGCCGTAGTGCCCCGGCTGGCCGGCCATCGCGTCACCGAAGAACGCCATCTGCTGGTTGGTGGTGTTCTGGTAGAACGAGCGGAGCGCCACCGACACGCCCGCCGTCAAGTCGTGCTCGATCGTCGCATCGAACTGGGTGGTGCGCTCGGGCACCATCGGCGAGTAGGCCACGAAGGTCCGCTCGGGCGGCACCCAGAAGCCGGCGGCAAACGGCTCGAGGAACTCCTCGGCTCCGGGGGCCAGTTCCCGCTGTGAGGCGCCGACCCGAATCCTGAGCCGGTGCACCGGGACCACCGTGACGACGACGCTGGGGCTGACGAGGCCTCCTCCCCGCATGTAGTCGTACCACGCCAGCCGCGCACCGTAGTCGATGAGCAGGCGCGGGTCCACGGTGAACCGGCCCGCGCCGTAGAGCAGGCCTGCGGTGCGGTCGCCGGGTTCGGTCTGTCCGAGCAACCCGTGGGCCGACGGCGTCGTCGAGGTCAGCCGCTGCGCGCTGTAGGCGAAGCCGACGTTGTAGAGGTTCCTCGAGGGCGCCCGGTTCCGGAATCCGCCGGAGATGAACCACGAGCCCGGCGTCCCCTGCGTCATCACCCGGGCCGTCCAGTCGCCGTAGCCCCAGGCCGGTCCTGCCAGCGCGAAGAACGCGGTCCCGCGCATCGCCGAGTCGGACGAGGATGGGCTCTGGCCGCCGTCGAACGACCCCGACGTCATCAGGTTGACCTGCCCGGTCAACGGGAGATCGTTGAGGATCCTGGCCGGGGCGCCAAAGGCACGGGCCAGGCCGACCCCGGAGGGCGTCGGCGGTTTGCTTCCCGCCGTGCCTCCGGACGTGGACGGGGCGCTCGACGCCCTGTCGGTCGTGTCCTTCAGGACGCTCCGTGGCAGGTGGCGAATCCGCCACGCGGTTTCGCTGCGGTCGTCGGGGCCCTTCGCCGATACGTCAGGGATGGCGAACGGGTCGAGCGACAGCGGGTCGAAGCCGGGCACGACCGGCGCGAAGCCAGCGGCCAGCACCCGCGGCGGCGGAGGGGGTGTCCGCGGCGCGGGAGGCGTCGGGGCGGCCGGCGAGGACGCGTTCGCCGACGCGGCGCGCTGCAGGGTGATGGCGTAGCGCGCGTGCGAGGTGGCGCTCACGTCGAGGAACTGCCGGCGCGACGGGACGAAGCCCGCCAGGTGAGCGCGCAACACGTAATGGCCGGGCGGCAGCCCCAGCGTGAACACGCCGCGCTTGTCGGTGACCGCGGCGGCGCTGGTCGCCCCGAGCGCGGACACCATCGCCCCGGCGAGCGGTGTGCCTCGCTCGTCGGCGACGACGCCCTCGATGAAGCTCGACGCGGCGAACGCCACCCGGTACGCCGACCCACCGGAGGCGGCGCGGGCATCACCGGGCTGGGCCTGCGCGGCGGGGATCCCTCCCACCAGGCCGACCACGACCGTTGAACCGACGATCGCCAAGAGGCGGTTCATAGGCTGGCTCCGGGCAGCCTGTCGGCTACCCCGGGATCACCGTGAAGAGCGCGTTCTCCACCTTCGACTTGCCCGTCACCTTGTCGGTGATCTTGATTTCGAGGCGGTAGTCCCCTTCGGGGAAACTCTCGAGGGGAACGGCCGTCCCGACGAACACGCCGGTCTTCGGGTCGAATTTCGCACCGAGATTGGTGGCATTCAACTGCTGCGGCGGAGTCTTGTTGAAGAACTTCTCGGCGCCATCGGCCTTGTGGTAGAAGGCGAAATCCGCCGTGAGGTTCGGCTGGCTGGTCGCGGAATCGAGACCGGTGTTGTAGACGAACAGGCTGACCGACAGCCACGCCTTCTTGTCGAACTTGGGATCGAGCGGGATCGCGTCGGCCGAGACCTGGAAGAAGACGTAGGGGTTCTTGGCCGGATCGGTCTGCAGTTGCTGACCCTGCTGGGCGGTGTCGGCGCCCTTGGTGAGCAACACCGAACTCATCGCCAGCGGATCTACCGAGAAGTCGGGAACCGTCAGCGCCTGCTTCAGCAAGGCGGCCTTCGGCTGGGCCTTCTTGTCCTTGACGTTCGCGTTCGGCTCCTTGAGCAGGATGTAGACCTCGTAGTCGCCAGCCGGCACCATGATCGCCGACGGGATCCGGAACGCGAAGCCCGCCTTCCCGTTCAGGTTGAACGTCTTCAGGTCCTCGAAGGCGTATTCCACTTTCGGCGCCTGGGCGCGCACCTTGTCGGCGGCCTCTGAGAGTTCCACGTTCTCAGGGTCGAGTCTCGCCTCGTTCTCCGCCTTGGCGAGCGCGGCCTTGTAGGTCGCCTGAGCCTTCTGCTGCTCGGCGATCGTCGCCTTGTTCGCCACGCGAACGTAATAGGTCGCCGTCGGCGGAACCTTCTGGTCCTGGTCGAACAGCAGCAGGAACGGCACGTACTCCTTGCCGTCCCGGCCCTTCATCAGGTGCGTGACCCAGGAGAACTTGAAGTCGGCCGGCACCGGCTGCCCGGCCATGGCGTCGTCGACGAGCTTGACCGCTGAGGCAATCTCGGCCTGCTGGGCCTTGTCAACCTTGGGCGCAGGCTTCTTGTCCTGGGCCGCCGCCTGCAAAGAGAAGACGAAGAGGGCGAACACGAGAGCGCTCACGACCGGCAGCGCCCGGATACGGATGAACATGACGACTCTACTCCCACGGTACGTCGGAATGACGAATCGCTGGATCATAGCCGTCGGTTGTCGCGAAAGTCAAAGAGTGGGCGGCCCGCCGCCAGCTCAGCAGCGACGGCGCCAAATCCGCGCGTGCTATCATTCGAAACTGCGGGCCTTCTCCTTCGCGTCAGCCCTGAGGGACGCTCATGCTCGATGAGACCATGGTCATCGTCCTCGCCGGCGGTGCCGGCGAGCGACTGTTCCCGCTCACGCGGGAACGGGCCAAGCCCGCGGTCTTCTTCGGCGGTCCGTACCGCATCATCGACTTCGTCCTCAGCAACTGCATCAACTCCGGCCTCCGCCGGATCTTCATCGCCACGCAGTACAAGTCGCTCTCGCTCAACCGCCACATCCGCATGGGCTGGAGCATCGTCTCCGAGGAGCTCGGGGAGTTCATCGAGATCCTGCCCCCCCAGAAACGGGTGGGCGAGCACTGGTACCTCGGCACGGCCGACGCCGTCTATCAGAACCTCTACTCGATCGTCCGGGAGCGTCCCCGGCACGTGGTCGTCCTCGCCGGCGATCACGTGTACAAGATGGACTACAGCCGGATGCTGCGATTCCACCAGGAGCGGAAGGCGGCCGTCACCATCGCGACCATCGAGGTGCCGGTCGAGGAGTCGCAGCGGTTCGGCGTCGTGCAGGTCGACGAGCGCGACCGCGTGGTCTCCTTCCAGGAGAAGCCCGACTGCCCGGTGCCGTTCCCCGGCGCGCCGCATCTCGCGCTGGCCTCGATGGGGATCTACGTCTTCGACGGGACCGTCCTCGTGCGCGCCCTCGAGGCCGACGCCGCGCGCGAGACGACGCACGACTTCGGCCACGACATCATCCCGGCCCTGATCGGCGAGGTCCCGACCTTTTCGTACCGGTTCTACGACGAGAACAAGAAGGCGGCCAAGTACTGGCGCGACATCGGCACGCTCGACGCCTATTACGAGGCCAACATGGACCTCGTCCAGGTGAACCCCGAGTTCAACCTGTACGACCCGGAGTGGCCGCTCCGGACCTACCAGCCGCAGGCCCCGCCGGCCAAGTTCGTGTTCGCGGAGAGCGGACGCCGGTGCGGGCAGGCGCTCGACTCGATCATCTCTCCCGGCTGCATCGTGTCGGGGGGCCTGATCACGGGCAGCGTGCTCTGCCCGAACGTGCGCGTCCACAGCTTCTGCCACATCGACCGGTGCATCCTCATGCCGGGCGTCCGCGTCGGCCGCCACGCCCGGCTCCGGCGCGCAATCGTGGACCGCGACGTGTTCATCCCGCGCGGCGCCGTGATCGGGTACGACGAGGAGGAGGATCGCCGGCGGCACACCGTGTCCGATCAGGGCATCGTCGTCGTGACGCACGACGATGAACCGCTCGTCCGCGAGATCGATCCCGACGCGCTGAAAGTCGAGGCGCGGGCCGACGGCCCTGGCGCCCAGGGCGCCGAGGACTGGCGCGAGACTGGCCCGGTCGAGGATACTGACGATTCCGGCCAGGCGCCTGGCTCCGGCCGGTCCGATTGACCTGCGGAACATCCGCCGCCGAGAGGCGGCCTGAGGAGACGCTTCGTGAACATTACGCGCGTGCATGGCCGGGAGATTCTCGACTCGCGGGGCAACCCGACGGTCGAGGTGGACGTCGAGGTCGAGGGCGGCATTCGGGGACGGGCGGCGGTGCCGTCTGGCGCGTCGACCGGCGAGCGCGAGGCGCTCGAACTGCGGGACGGCGACAAGGCCCGCTATCTCGGCAAGGGGGTGCTCGGGGCGGTGGCCCACGTGAACGGCGAGATCGCCGCCGCGGTGGTGGGCCGGGACGCCACCGACCAGCGGGCGATCGACACGATCATGAACGCGCTCGACGGGACGCCGACCAAGAGCCGGCTCGGCGCGAACGCGATCCTCGGCGTGTCGATGGCGACCGCGCGCGCGGCCGCCACGGCCGCCGGCGAACCTCTCTATGCGGCGATCGGGCGGCTGGCCGGCAGACCGTCGGATACCTTCGTGCTGCCGGTCCCGCAGATGAACATCCTCAACGGCGGCGCGCACGCCGACTCGAACGTCGACGTCCAGGAGTTCATGGTCGTGCCGCTCGGCCTCCCGTCGTTCCGGGAGGCGCTCAGGGCCGGCGCCGAGACGTTCCACGCGCTGAGGTCGATTCTCAAGCAGCATGGCCTGTCGACCAGCGTGGGCGACGAAGGCGGCTTCGCTCCCACCCTCAAGGCCAACCAGCAGGCGCTCGAGTTCGTGGTCGAGGCCATCACCAAGGCCGGCTACAAGCCCGGACGCGACGTCTCGATCGCGATCGACACGGCGGCCAGCGAGCTCTGGGACGACCAGAGCCCGGCCGGCACCGCTCCCGACGCGAGAACCGGCCGCTACGTCTTCAAGAAGTCCGGCGACAAGCCAAGGACCTCGGCCGAGATGGTCGACATGTACGCCGGCTGGATCGCCCAGTACCCGATCGTGTCGATCGAGGAC
>PMKG01000130.1 GCA_003157675.1 Acidobacteriota bacterium | reverse complement strand
AGGCGCCGGTGGCGCCAGCCCGAGCGAGGCCATCGTGGCCGCGCTCAGTTTCACGTTGCGTACGAAGTAGGGGACGTTCACCCCCTCGAACGTGTCGAGCGCGGTGTGCTGGCGTTCGTAGTTCTCGACCGATTCGGTGATGCGCACCGCGGTGAAGCCCTTCTGGTTGAACGGCGTGTGGTCGCCGCCGCGACCGAACCGATCGTACCGCGCCACGAGCGTCACCTGGTCGGTGGGCACGTACTTCCCTCCGGCGCGGACGATGTAGCGGGCCAGCTGGCGGGAGGGGGAATCCTCGGGCCCTTCCGAGAAGACGCGGACGTGGATCGAGTCCTGGAGGCCGTCGCCGGCCTGCACGTTGCCCACCATGTCGTTGTTGAGCACCGCGTCGATCACGAGCGTGTCGGCGACCGCCTGCTCCGCATGGTGCGTCGCGCCGATGAGCCCCTGCTCCTCCCCGGCGAACGCGATGAAGACGAGCGTGGCGTCGAAGTCGACGCCGCTCTCGGCGAACACCCGCGCCAGCTCCATGACGAGCGCCGTCCCCGTCCCGTCGTCGTTGACGCCGGGGGCGAGGTTGTCCACCGGCGGCGCAGGGGCGGACTGTCCCCCGGCCTGCCCGGCCGCGGGCGGCGTCCCGCCGGCCGCACCGCCGCGAACGAGTCGTAGTGGCCGCTGACGTAGATCCGCCGGGCGCTCTTTCCCGGAAGCACCGCGACGACGTTGCGCAGCTCGATGTCGCGGGTGATCCGTCCGCCCTTCGGCACTTGATAGGTGTCGAAGCTGACCTGCAGGCGGCTGCTCGACTTCTTCATCTCGTCGAAGATCCACTGCCTCGCCGCGCCGATGCCCTTCGTCGTCGAGTCGGTCGACGACAGGGTGTTGCGCGTGCCGAACGACCCGAGCTTCTGGAGGATGTCGGAAAGCCGCTGCTCGGAGATCTGCGAGAGGATCTTCTCGATGCGCGGGTCGCGCCCGTCGGAGTCCGCCGGAACGGCGAGCGCCGGCCGCGGGAGCAGGCCCGCGATGACCACAAGGAAACCAAATCGGCGAAGCAGATGTTGACGCACCTATTTGACCTTGAGGTGTTCCAGGTAATCGCCCGACACGATCCGCTCGGCGCGGCCGAGCGGGGCATTGTAGAAATAGACCCACGCGTCGCCGGTGGTGCCGTCCTGGTAGGTCACCGGCACTGTCTGGCGGTTGTAGAGACTCACTTCGGGCATCGTGGCGCTGTGCCCCTCGATCTCGTCGAGCCCTTCGAGCACCTTGTCGATGTCCCGGGCGCGATACACCTCGCCCCACACGACGCCGTCCGGGTCGGGGACGGCCGCCGGATAGATGCCGAGATCGAACAGCGCGGCCTGGATCGTCCCGCGGCCGACCCAGTCCAGCATCGCGTCGATGCCGGTCCGGCGGCGGCGATCGAACCCCGTCATGAGCGTGCCGTAGAAGAAGACCCGGTCAGTCATCGATGCTCACCCTTGCCCGCGCGTCGACCAGTGCCCGGCTCCAGCCCGGCCCGGTTCTGCCATTCCTCTTCCAGGACGACGAACAAGTCCTGGTCGTGGTACCCGCCGTTCTTGAAGAACGACTCCCGGAGTCGACCCTCGCGCCGGCCGCCGAGCCTCTCGAACGCGCGACGAGACCGGTGGTTGTCCACGTCAATCCGCGCCTCGATGCGGTGCAACCCCAGCGTGCCGAACGCGAAGTCGAGCAGCAACTCCTTCGCTTCCGCGTTGATGCCGCGGCCCCAGTATGACCGCGCCACCCACGTGCCGACCTGCGCCGTCCGCATCGGCGGGTCGAGGTGCCGCAGGCCGATGACGCCCATCGACTGGTCGGTCGCCACGTCGGCGATCACGAACACGTACTCGCGATCCTGACGCCTGTGCTCGTGGCACTTCTCGATGAAGAATCGAGTGTCGTCAGGGCTGGCAGGGGGATCGATGGCCAGAAACCGGGTCACCTCCGGGTCGCGCACGAACTCGTACAGCCGAACCGCGTCGTCCTCGCGTGGCTCCCGGAGCAGCACACGCCGCCCGATCAGGACCGGTAACGTGTCCTGCATGACACAGTTCGACACATCCTCCATGAAACGGTCGTCAGACTCTGTGTATGGACCAGAGTCTAGCGAGGCGGGCATCAGATCGTCAAGCATGCCCGCCTCGCATGTCAACGCTCGCATGCCCGCCTCGCATGCCCGCCTCGCTAGACCTGGAGACGCTGTTGGCCGGCCCCGCGCGTGCGCGGGGCTCTAGACGTCTTGAACGGCGCCGACAGGACTTGGCTCATTGCGAGGATTCTGGCCGTTCAAGACGTCTAGGAGAGCGGGACACCGGAGTCAAGACCGCAGAACCCGACCGTACAAGGAAAAGGGGCGTCTTGGGGCGCCCCTTGACAACGGTTCGAATCGACGGGGACGAATTTTCGGATTCTGCGATTCGTCCCCAATCGAATGCCCCGGCTATTTCGACTGGTGTCCCTTCGCGGCGGCCGCCTTCAGCGCCTCGAGCGCGGCCGGCGGCACGGTGAACGACACCGACACGGTGTTGTCACTCGCATTCCCGCCGAGCGTGATCGACTGCAGGAGCGCGTTCAGCTCCGGCCGCGACCCGGCCTGCATCTTGGCGAGGGCGATGAAACCCGCCACCACCTGCTGGAGGTTGGCGGCCGCCTGCTGGTCCCGAGCCTGGACGCTCAGCGACCCGCTGACGCCCCCGTTGACGTGGCCACTCGCGCTGAACCAGGTGAGCTGCGGGAGCTGGCGCTGGACCTCGGCGGGCAGGTGCGCCTCGCTCGTGAGCGCGTCGAACCGGCCGACCACCCACGCGTTGCCCGCCTCAACGCCGCCGATCATCTTCATCATGTCGCGGTTGGAGGTCACCGCCGGGGCCGCCCCGGTGCTGACGTCGATCACCTTGTGCAGCGCCTCGGCCGTGCCGAGCGCCACGACGCCACGCTCGACGAAGGTCACCGCCAGCGGATGGGCGTTCCCGGTGGACTCCTTGACGGCCTTCCCGGCCGGGTGGATGAACAGCGTCCGACCCTTGTACTGCTGTTCGACGCCGCCCTTCTCACGGATGAACGCCTCGATGCGGGGCCTGTTGATCGTGCCGTGAGCGAGCACGTAGCCGCTTCGGCCGTCCGTCCCGGCACCGGAGCCGCCCGCGAGGAGGCAGCCCACCACGTAGTCGATGTCCTTCTCGACGTCGATCCCGACGGCATTCCGCAGCTCGTTCTGGCCCTGCTGGGGTACCGACGTCCCGAGGTCCTTCATCTGCTGGCGGAACTGCGAGGCCATCAGCTCCCGCACGTTCGCGTACCCCACGACGGCCGCGTCACTCGGGACGAAGGCCAGTTCGCCAGGACCCGACTGGCGAGCCAGTCCGCGGATCCCGCCGTAATACGCTGCCAGCCCGACCGTGAGCAACAGGATGAGCAGTCCGACCGACCCGAACATGAAGTAGCGAGTGCGTTTGGTCATACACCCCACCCCTTATGCCTGACAATACGAGGCGACCCGGCGAGAAGTTCCGGGAGCCGCGCCGCCGGGCAGGGCTCTCGGCCCTGGACTCTGGGCCCTCGGCGGTGTCTGGCTTCCGGCCTGGAGCCGGACACCGCCCAAAGCCGAGAGCCCAGAGCCGAAAGCCCCTCACTGTTCGAGTATGTACTCCCGCCTGCTGACCGTCCAGGCCGCCAGGGCCAGGAAGGCCAGCCAGATCACCGCCAGACACGTGAGCGACACCGGCACCGACAGCGAGTCGCGCGTCACCACCCGG
>PMKG01000402.1 GCA_003157675.1 Acidobacteriota bacterium | reverse complement strand
CATCATGATGGTCGACGACGCCCATGCGAGCGGTGTATTCGGGCGCAACGGCCGGGGCACGGTGGACCATTTCGGCGTGCACGGCCGCGTCCAGATCCAGGTGGGCACGCTGTCGAAGGCGATCGGCACGCTCGGCGGCTACGTGGCCGGCAGCCGCACGCTCATCGACTACCTGCGCCAGCGCGCGCGCCCGTTCATCTTCTCGACCTCGATTCCGCCAGCCGTCGTCGCCGCCTCGATCGCCGCCGTCGAGGTGCTGCTCGAGGAGCCGGCCATCATCGACCGCCTCTGGGAGAACACGCGGTTCTTCAAGGACGGTCTCCGCGCCATCGGCTTCAACACCGGCGCCAGCGAGAGCCCGATCACCCCGATCATCGTCGGCGAGTCGGAGCTCGCGCAGCGCTTCTCGGCCCAGCTCTTCGAGGAGGGGGTGTTCGCGCAGGGGATGGGCTTTCCGATCGTGCCGAAAGGCAAGGCCCGGCTCCGGACGATCGTGACGGCCGCCCACACCAAGGATGAGCTTCGATACGCCATCGAGACACTGAAGCGCATCGGGATTGAACTGGGCATCGTCTAGCTTACGACGCAGCGGCGAGCAGCGCCGTCCACGGGAGGATGGCGGCGGCGAAGTAGACAGCCGACAGCAGCGCGACCAGACGATGGGTGCCGGACAGATGCAGGGCGGCGCCAAGCCCGCAAGCCCAAAGTTTGGCCGAAACCAGCCCCGGACCAAACCCGACCGTGGCCATCAGTCCGGCGACGAGCGGGTTCCCTTCGGTGACGTGACCGACCGAGGTCACACCGACATAGGTCAGCACGCCGTCGAGCGCCTGCGCCAGCAGAAAGACGATGACGACGCTATTGCCGAAGGGAGAGTCCGCGGATCTGTTGAATATCCAGTTCCAGGTGACCATTGGTCGCCCTCATGGCTGACTTTCGCCCCTAAACACGCCTCTAAACCACTGTTAGAACAACAGTTGTGCCAAGACCGGGCGGCGAGACCACCTCGTCCCAGCTTCTACGCATGAGCTGCCTGTAGAGGCGGGGTACTCTGCACGAACGGGGTGTAATTCTTACATCGTCCTCGGTCTGTCCGGCCCTAAACAGCCAGACGCAGATCATTAAGTCATTCAAAACAAGTCGTTTATAGATGTGGCACGATGTGTGATATGGCAAGAAGCGAATGCGACGGATCCTCCTTCTCTCGCTCGCGCTCGTCTCGTTCCTGGGCCAGGCGGCTGGGGGGCAGACGCCTGGCTCGGCCGAGACCAAGGTGCCGACGTTCCATGCCGGCATCGACCTGGTCACTATCAACGCGGTCGTCCGGGACGATCGCGGCCACGTGGTGACCGACCTGAAGCAAAGCGATTTCTACGTGGTCGACGGGGGCGCCTGGCGCCCCATCAAGGAGTTCCGGACCGAGGAAGCCCCGGTCAGCGTGGCATTGCTGTTCGATGCCAGCGGCAGCATGCAGGTGGCCGCGAAGCTCGAAGAAGCCAGGCGGGCAGCTCGGCAGTTCCTCGCCTACCTGCATCCGGGTCTCGACGAGCTGGCGATTTACTCGTTCGATTCGGGCCTCCGCCGGCTGCAGCCGTTCGCGCCGTTCAGAGCCGACGGGACGCTCGAACGCTCGCTCGTCGGCATCACCCCGTTCGGGATGACCTCGCTCAACGACGCGATCGCCGCGACCGCCCGCGAGGTCGCCGACCGGCCGAACGCGCACCGGGCCGTCATCGTCCTGACGGACGGGCTCGACAACAACAGCCGCCTCACGTCAGCCGAGGTATCCGGCATTGCCAGCTCGATCGACGTGCCGGTTTACGTCTTGGCCGTCGTCTCGCCGCTCGACCATACCGGCACGGGTACGGCGGTCGCTACCGACCACCCCGTCCCCGAAGGCAACCTGTCCGACCTGGCGCGGTGGACCGGGGGCCGGTTCTTCATGACGAGCGCACTGCCGCAGTCCGGCCAGGCGGCCCATGACATCGCCGAGGAGTTGCGGCATCAGTATTTCATTGCCTTCGAGCCGGCCAGCCGCGAGGGCTGGCACGCGGTCGAGGTGCGGGCGAAAGATCGCCACCTCGTCGTGCGCGCGCGCAGCGGGTATTTCACCGGGCCGGCCCGTCAGGTTAGGTTAGCTCAAGATGATAGAGAGGATTGAAGGAGGCCCTTATGAGACTGTTTGTGGTCGCCGTGTCCGTCGCTGCATTGGCCGCAGGGTCCACCGCGTGTGCGACGAAGAACTTCGTCAAGGAACGCGTGGGCCAGGTGAACGACAAGGTGGAGTCGGTCTCCAAGTCGCTCGAGGAGACGCAGGAGCGGACCCGGAAGAACGAGGCCGCCATCGCCGACGCCAACGTGAAGATCGGCCAGGTCGATCAGAAGGCGGCGGCGGCGAACACGGCCGCGGCCGGTGCGCAGACGACCGCCGTCACCGCGGTGGGCAAGGCCGACGCGGTCGACCAGAAGGTGAAGCGGATCCTCTATCAGGTGACGCTCAGCGAGGACCAGGGCAACTTCAAGTTCGACGACGCGACGCTGCCCGACTCGGCGAAGGCCAAGATCGACGACCTGGTGAAGCCGCTGCTGGCCAACCCGAACGGCAACTACTTCGAGATCGAGGGCTACACGGACAACGTGGGGTTGCGCGACTACAACATGAAGCTGGGGCTCGCGCGCGCCGAGGCCGTGAAGCGGTACATCTACGAGCAGTACCACGTCCCGCTGGTCAGGATTGGCGTGATCAGCTACGGGCCCGACAACCCCGTGTCGCCGAATACGACCAAGGACGGGCGCGCGCAGAACCGGCGCGTCGTCATCAAGGTGCTCGATTAGTCGGCGACTACTCGCCGCCGACAGAAGGCTCAGGGCCCAAGGCTCAGGTCTCCAAGCTCGGGCAACCTCTCGCGGGCTGCTCGTCCTTGAGCCCTAAGCCCTGAGCCTTCTTACAGTCCCGCCGCCGTCGCGGCCCGCTCCGCGTCCGGCACCCCCACCACCACGCTCGCCATCGGCTGTCCTTCGATGGCCGTCGCGTAGAGATACTCCATGTTGATGCCGGCCTCGGCGATGAGGCGCGTAACGCGCAGCAGCGCGCCCGGGTCGTTCGGCGCCGTGGTGTAAATCACGTCCCGCTCCTCGACGTGGTAGCCGCGCTCGCGCAGGACGCCGGCCGCGTGCGAGGGGTTGTCAACGAGGATCCGCACCATCAGGGCGCTGGCCAGGTTGATGGCGACGATGTTGACGTGTTCTTCGGCAACCACCTGGCACACCCTGGCCAGCGTGCCAGGGCTGTTCTGGAGGCGTAGCGTGAGTTCGGTGCGAATGGCCATTGAGGGAATCTAGCACAAATGCCGCAGGGCGGCACCGAACGAGCAGGGAGGCGGGACGAGGAAGTAGGAAGTACGAAGTAGGGACGGGGGGACGAGGGACGGGGCAGGAGGGACGTCGTGACTAGTGGCTAGTGGCTAGTGGATCGCGCGTGACACGCCGACCACTAGCCACTGACCACTAGCCACTGCGAGATCCAGCCGCCTACTTCTTCGGCGCAGCAACCTTCGCGGGCTTGGCGGTAGCGATGGTCACCTTCGACGCCACGTTGTTCCCGTCGACGACGGTGTAGGTCACCATGACGTTCTTGCCCGTCAGGTCGGCGGTCGTCGCCGCCTTGGCGCCCATCATGATCTTCGCATCCGGGGCCAGCGTGAACGTCTTGTCGCCCACCGTCAACACCTTGGTCGCCTCGTCGTACTTGCCTTCGCCCTTGACCGACAGCTTGGCGGGCTTTGCCGGCTTGGCCGCCGGGGCCTGGGTCGTCGCCACCGCGGGCTGGACGGCTGCGGCAGGCTTGGTGGCGGTGGCGGGCTTGGCAGCGGTGGTGGCCTGTGCGAACGCCATCGTGCTGAATGCGGCAACGGCGACAACGGCCGTGAGAATGGTAACGAAACGGCGCATGGTAACTCCTCCAGTGATGGATGTGGTTAGCGAGACGCCGCCGGCGCGATCGCACGGCGACATATCTTGCACACACAAAGCTCGTACCAAGCTGGCCACGGCCGGGTGATATGGTGTAAATTATTCTTGCCAAGGGACTTACATGAAGACTCGAGGCGCCGGGTCCGACGCGTCTCCGCGGCAATCCCGCCCCAACGTGGCGAAGTTGCTCGTTTCTCTCCGCGTGCGCCTGCCGCTGCTGGTGGCGCTGGTCCTCTCGGTGGTCATCGGGGCTGCCGGCTACTGGGAGCTCCGCACCTTCCAGACGAGCATCACGGCAGACCTGGTCGGCGTCGCTCGCTCGACCGGTCAGGCCGTCGCCGACGACCTCGAGGTGGGCGACGATCCCACGCGGCGGGACGACCTGGCGGACAGCCTGCGCGACTTCGCCTACGCGGTCCCGTCGATCCGTTCGATTCTCGTGGCTAGCGTGGAGAACGACACGCCCACTGTCGTCGCCAGCACCTCGTCGGCCGAAGGCCAGGACTGGCTGGCGCTCGCGCGCGAGGCGGTCAAGCGCGACGAGATCGTGACGGCCGAGCCGGTGAAGCAGATCCACCTGGTCGGCGTTCCCACCAAGCGCGACGGCCGGGTCTGGGGCGCCGTCGTCGTCACCTACTCGCTTGCATCGGTCGAGGAGCTGAGGCGCCAAGGACGCGTCGTCGTGCTCTGGTTCGTGCCGGCGGCGGTCCTCCTGATGACGCTCGTGCTCGACCTGCTGATGCGTCGGCTGGTGCACAGGCCGATCGACGGGATTCGCCGGACCATGCAGCGGGTGAGGGCCCGCGACCTGGGGGCCCGCGCGCCGGTGTTGAGACACGACGAGATTGGCGCCGTGGCGCTGGGGCTCAACGAGATGCTGGCCGAGCTGGAGGGGGTCAACGCGTCGCTCCAGGAGCGGATCGGGGACGCGACCAGCGAGCTGCGCGCCAAGAACGAGGAACTCGTCGAGAGCTACCAGCGTGTGTTCGCACTCCGCGAGGCGCTGGCCCGGGCGGACCAGATGGCGGCCGTCGGGCACATGGCGGCCAGCGTGGCGCATCAGGTCGGGACGCCCTTGAACCTCATCTCCGGCTACGTCCAGATGATCCGCGAAGACGAGGGCGTCGACTCTGGCGTCACCCGCCGGCTCGAGATCGTGCAGGAGCAGATCGCCAAGGTCACCTCGATCGTCCGCGCGATGCTCGACCACGCCCGGCGGCCGGTGCCCAAGGAGCCGACCGACCTGGGCGAGCTGCTGCGGCGCGTGTACGACGTGGCGCGGCCGAAACTCGACGCGCTCGGCGTCCGGCTCGACCTCGCGATCGCGGCTGTGCCGCCCGTCATGGCCGACGCGGTCCAGCTCGAGCTGGCGCTGCTCAACCTCGTGACGAACAGCCTGGACGCCATGCCGTCGGGCGGGGTCATGTCGGTCTCGCTCGGGCCGAACGACAATGGCCACGTGCGGATCGAGGTGGCCGACACCGGGACGGGGATCGCGCCCGACCTGCTGCCTCGGATCTTCGAGCCGTGGGTGACCACCAAGGACGCCGGACGCGGCACGGGCCTCGGCCTGAGCATCACGCGCGACGTGCTGACCGGCCACGGGGGCACGATCTCGGTACAGAGCGAGGTGGGCGTCGGCTCGGTGTTCACGATCGATTTGCCATCGGCGCTGGAGCCGGTGCCCGCCGGCGGTCAGAGTGCCTGAGACGTTATGCCGAGAATCCTGATTGTCGACGACGACCACGAAACCTGCCGGTTCATGGCCGACCTGCTCGCGCGCCCGGACCGGGAGATCGAGTCGGCCTACGATCCCGCGACCGCCTTCGCGCTGGTCAAGACCCGGGCGTTCGACCTGGTGATCTCGGACATCAACCTGAACGCCGAGCAGTCGGGGCTCGACATCCTGCGCGCATTCCGGGACTCGAGCCCGCGCGGCCACGTCCTGCTCATCAGCGGGTTCGGCACGCTCGAGACGGCCATCGACGCGGTGCGCGCCGGCGCCTTCGACTACATCAGCAAGCCGTTCGACATCAACGAGGTGAAGGCCACCGTCGAACGGGCGCTCGAGCAGACCGGCGCGCCGGCCGGCCCGGCGCCCGTGCCCGCGCGCGGCGTTCGGCCGCCCGCGCTGCTCGGCAGGACGGCGCCGATGCTCGCCGTCTACAAGCAGATCGCGCACGCCGCCGACGCCTCGGTGCCGGTGCTGATCGCCGGTGAGAGCGGCACCGGCAAGGAGCTGGTGGCCCGGGCGATCCACTCGCACGGCCGGCGCGCCGCGCGACCCTTCGTCCCGGTGAACTGCGGCGCCATCGCCGAGAGCCTCCTCGAGTCGGAGCTGTTCGGCCACGTGCGGGGGGCGTTCACCGGCGCGGTGAGCGACACCAAGGGCATCTTCGAGCAGGCGAGCGGCGGGACGGTCTTCCTCGACGAGAT
>PMKG01000404.1 GCA_003157675.1 Acidobacteriota bacterium | reverse complement strand
GCGTCGGCCGACTTGTAGACGCCGTCGCCGAAGTGGGCGCTGCGCTGGCTGGCGTTCTCGCCCGTGCCGAGCCAGACGGTGTTCGAGTCCTTCGGATCCACGACGACGCAGCACAGCGTGAACGCCGTGTTGTTGTCAAAGATCGGCGCGAAGGAGATGCCGCGATTGGTGGTCTTCCAGAGCCCGCCGAAGGCGGACGCGATGTACCACACACTCGGGTTCTTCGGATCGATGGCGATGTCCGCGATCCGGCCGGTCTGAATCGTCGGCCCGATGCTCCGGATCTCGATCCCCTTCAGCGCGTCGGCCGTCAGGACGGGCCCGCCCGTACCCTGCGCGCCCGCCATCAGCGCGGCGACCGCCAGGGCCACCATGGCTGCGGTCAGCAACGTTCTCTTCATGCTCATCACCCCGCGAAACCTCCGGGACGTCGATTCACGCCGGCCGCCCGGAGTGCCCGGAAAGCCGACAGGCTGGGTGATTGTATCGACCGGCGGCGCAGAACCGCAACCATCGCGGGCGGGCCTATCTATGCCACAATGAACTCTCGACCCGCCCCAAGGACTCTCACCATATGCATCAGCTTCGCGCGTTCAGACTCATCGTCGGCCTCGCCCTAGCCGTCGGCATCGGCGTGACCCTCATCGCCCAGTCACAGGAGCCGCCGGCCAAGCCGGCAGGCCTGCAGTTCCGTTTTCTCGGCCCGGCGGTCGGCAACCGTGCCGCCGCCATCGCTGGCATCCCGGGTGATCCCAGCGTGTACTACGTCGGCGCGGCGTCCGGCGGCGTGTGGAAGACCGTCGACGCCGGACTGAACTGGATCCCCGTCTTCGACAGCGAGCCCGTCGCCGCGATCGGCGCCCTGGCCGTCGCGCCCTCCGAACCGTCGACCGTGTGGGCGGGGACCGGTGAGGCGTGGGCCATCCGCGACATCGACGTCATGGGGGATGGCGTCTACAAGTCGGTCGACGCCGGCAAGACCTGGACGCACATGGGGCTCGACGAGACGGGCCGGATCGCCCGGGTGATCGTCCACCCGCGCAACCCCGACATCGTCTTCGTCTGCGCGCTCGGCCGCACGTCCGGCCCCCAGCCGGAGCGCGGCGTCTTTCGCACGACCGACGGTGGTCTGCACTGGGAACGCGTGCTGTTCGTGGACGAGAACACGGGATGCTCCGGCCTCTCCATGGATCCGAACGACCCGCGCACGCTCGTGGCGGGCACCTGGCAGGTGGAGATGCACTCGTGGGCCATGTTCAGCGGCGGCCCGGGCAGCGGCATCTTCATTTCGCACGACGGCGGCACCAAGTGGGCGCGCGTCGAGGGCCACGGGCTACCGAAGTCTCCGGTCGGAAAGATCGACGTGGCCATCGCGCCCTCCGACTCGAACCGCGTCTACGCGCTCATCCAGACGAAGGACCAGGGGTCGGTCTGGCGATCGGACAACGGCGGCGAGTCGTGGCGGGTGGTCAACTGGCAGCGCGGGCTCATCGGCCGCGCCGGCTATTACATCCGCCTCGCGGTCTCTCCGACAAACGAGGACGAGATCATGGTGGCCGACAGCTCGTTCTGGGTGTCGACCGACGGCGGCGCGAGTTTCCGCGAGACCGACTGGGGCGGCGATACGCACGACATCTGGATCGACCCGCGCAATCCCGACCGTTTCGTCATCACCGACGACGGCGGCCTGATCATCACCGAACAGCACGGGCGGTCCTTCATGAGACCGGTGCTGCCGATCGGCCAGATGTACCACGTGGCGGTCGACAACCAGGTGCCGTACAACGTGTACAGCAACATGCAGGACGACGGGACCCTCCGCGGGCCGGTCACCCAGCCGGAGTTGCTCCCCACGGCCTACTTCACCGGCATGCCGTGGGAACACCACCTGGGCGGATGTGAATCGGGCTTCACCATTCCCGACCCGGCCGACCCGGACGTCGTGTGGGCCACGTGCTACGGCAACAAGGTCACCAGGTACGACGCCCGTTCGAAAGTGGCGCGATCGGTCGCGCCATGGAAGATCACGCTCGACTCGCCGCCGGGCGACGCGAAATACCGATGCCACTGGACCGCGCCGCTCGCGATCGATCCGTTCGACCACAACCGCGTGCTCTACGGCTGCCAGGTCATTCTCGAGACGACAAGCGGCGGCCAGAGCTGGCGCCCGATCAGCCCGGATCTGTCGACCCAGGACCCGAGCCGGCTCGTCTCGTCCGGCGGGATCGTCGGCGACAACCTCGGCCAGTTCTATGGCGAGGTGGTGTTCGCCATCGCCCCGTCCGAGGTGCAGAAAGGGCTCATCTGGGCCGGCACCAACGACGGCCAGGTGTGGCTCACGAAGAACGGCGGCGGCGAGTGGACGAACGTGACGAAGAAGATCGTGGGCATGCCGGCCTGGGGCACGGTCATGCGCATCGAGCCGTCGCACTTCGACGCGGGCACTGCCTACATCGCGGTGGATTTCCATTTGATGGACAACCGCAATCCGTTCATCTACAAGACGACCGACTTCGGTCAGTCGTGGAAGAAGCTGAGCGACGGCCTGCCGGCCGGTCATCCGCTCGCGTACGTGCGGACAGTGGCGGAGTCGCCAAACCGCAAGGGGCTGCTGTTCGCGGGCACTGGCCACGGCTTCTATTACTCGCTGGACGACGGCGCGCACTGGACCGAGCTGCAGACCGGCCTGCCGCGGGCTCCCGTCACCTGGATTGCCACGCAGAAGGCATACCACGACGTCGTGGTTTCCACCTACGGGCGCGGGCTCTACGTGCTCGACGACGTGTCGCCGCTCGAGCAGATGGCGGCCGACGCGTCAGAGGCCCCGGTGCGGCTGTTCGCGCCGCGACCGACCTATCGGTACACCGACGGTGGACAGGCGCTCGTCAACTTCTCCCTGGCCGCCGCCCCGAAGGACCCGGTGAAGATCGAGATTCTCGACGCACAGAATGCGGTCGTTAGGACCCTCAACCCGGCCGCGCAAGCCGGCCTGAACCGCGTGCGCTGGGATCTCCGCTACGAAGGGCCGCACCAGGTGGTGCTCAGGGCGACGCCGCCCGAGAACGCGCACCTGTTCGAGGAACCCCGGTTCCGCGGCAAGCACACGCGCCCGGTGACGCATTGGGGTCTCGAGGACGCCGCCGCCGGGCCGTGGGCGAACCCGGGAAAATACACCGTCAGGCTGACGGCGGACGGCCGGGCGTTTTCGTCGCCGCTCGAGATCCTCAAGGATCCGAAGATCCCCGGCAGCGACGCCGATCTCGCCGCCTCGCTGAAGCTGCAGCTCCGCATCCGCGAGGACGTCACCGAATCGGCCGACATGATCAACCAGATCGAGATCGTGCGGCGCGAACTCGAGGAGGTGCAGCGTGGCCTGCAGGCCGGCAAGAACCAGGATCGGGCCCTGAAGGACGTGGCCGCGGTCATGGACAAGCTGGTCGCGGTCGAGGATCGTCTGCTCGAGCCGGCCGCGCGGTTGAGCGACGACAAGTACTACCAGCAGGCATACCGCGTGTACATGAACCTTTTGTGGCTCGCCGGGGAGGTCGGGCCGGGAGCTGGCGATGTTGCTGGCGGCTTCGACTTCAAACCGACCGACACGTCGGTCGCGGTGCTGGAGACGATCGAGAAGGACCTGGCGGATGCGCGCGTGGCGTACCGCGCTGTGATGGACAACGACGTGCCCGCCTACTGGAGGGCGCGGGCCGCCGGCCGTTAGCGGTATGATCGGACGTCGAGTCTTGAGCCTTGAGCCCGAGAGCCTGGATGGTTCTCAAGCTCTCGAGGAGCGCATCGATGGCCTGGTACAAGATTGCCGACCTGCTCGGCGGCGCCGTGCCGGTGGGCACGCCGGTCACCGTCAAGGGGTGGGTTCGGACGCGGCGGGACTCGAAGGCGGGCCTTTCGTTCCTGCACGTGCACGACGGGACCTGCTTCGACCCGATCCAGGCGGTGATCCCGGCGGCCCTGCCCAACTACCAGGCTGATGTCGCGCGGCTGACGGCGGGCTGCTCGGTGGAAGTAGACGGCACGCTGGTCGCCTCGGAGGGCAAGGGCCAGGCGTTCGAGATCAAGGCCGGCGCGGTGCGCGTCGTCGGGTGGGTCGACGATCCGGACACGTATCCGATTTCGCCCAAGCGCCACACCTTCGAGTACCTGCGCGAAGTCGCGCACCTCAGGCCGCGCACCAATACGTTCGGGGCGGTGGCGCGCGTCCGTCACACGGTGGCGATGGCCATCCACCGGTTCCTCCACGAGCGCGGCTTCTACTGGGTGCACACGCCGATCATCACGGCGAGCGACGCGGAGGGGGCCGGCGAGCTGTTCCGCGTCTCGACGCTCGATCTCGTGAACCTGCCGCGCACGCCGGAGGGCGGCATCGACTTCACGCAGGACTTCTTCGGCAAGCAGTCGTTTCTCACCGTGTCGGGGCAGCTCAACGTCGAGGCCTACTGCCTGGCGCTCAGCCGCGTCTACACGTTCGGGCCGACGTTCCGCGCCGAGAACTCGAACACGAGCCGCCACCTCGCCGAGTTCTGGATGATCGAGCCCGAGATCGCGTTCGCAAATCTCGACGACAACGCGACGCTCGCCGAGGAGTTCCTGCGCGCGATCTTCCGGACCGTGCTCGACGAGCGCCAGGACGACATGGCGTTCTTCGCCGAACGCGTGGACAAGACGTGCATCGCGCGGCTCGAAGCGTTCCTGAGCTCGAGCTTCGAGCGGATGACCTACACCGAGGCGATCGCGGCGCTCGAGAAGTCGGGCCGGGCGTTCGAGTACCCGGTGCGATGGGGGATCGACCTGCAGTCGGAGCACGAGCGCTACCT
>PMKG01000430.1 GCA_003157675.1 Acidobacteriota bacterium | reverse complement strand
CTTCGGACGCCGACCGCGAGAGACTGACGCGACGATGGCGGGAAGGACGGTCGCGTTTCGAACAAGAGGAAATCGTCGGGCGTTCGAGCGGGCCGCGAAACCTGTCGGCGCACTGCACGCGTCAGTCAGCTCTTACACAGACGAGGTGCGAGACGAGGTGATGGAGACCACTCTCGACGCCGGGGGGACCAGGCCGCCCCCGTTTCCGCCGGCTCGACCGTCGCGCACGATCCCCCGAAAGCGGCTCGTCGCCGTGGCCGTGGCGTGCGGCGTGCTGGTGCTCATCACTGGCATGCAGACCGAGTCGATGATCATCAGCGCCGTTGGCGCGACGGGGCACCAGCTCGAGTGGATCAGCGACGTGGTTGCCGCCATTGCCGTCACCACTCTGACCTATCTCTTCCTCGACCTCCGGACCACCCGCGCACAGTTGCTGGATGCGGACCGGGCACGCATCATCCAGGATGGGGAGTTCAGGCTCGCTGCCGAGATCCAGCGAACCCTGCTTCCCGAAATCCCGCCGATGACGCCGGGCTACCGCTGGGCCGCACGCATGGAGGCGGCCCGCCAGGTCGGCGGTGACTTCTACGACTTCGTGACCGCCGACGACGGGGCCGTGCTCCTGATCCTCGGGGACGTGTCCGGTAAGGGAGTCCCGGCGGCCATGCTGCAGTCGTCACTCTCGACGCTGTTCCGTGTGCACGCGTCGATGACGACCGAGCCCGACACGATCGCCGCCCGCATGTCGGAGGCCCTCCTGAGGCAGACGGGCGGGCGGCCGTATGCCACGGCCATCCTGGCTCGGTTCGACCGGTTCCCGCGACGCGTCACCTACGTCAACGCCGGTCATCCCGCGGGTCTCGTCCTGCGGGGAACGGAGATCCTGCAGCTGGACGCCGGCGGGCCGCCGCTAGGCCTGCTGGCAGGCGCCAGATACGACCGCGCCTCGCTCGACCTGGTGTCCGGTGACTTCGGAGTGCTCGTGACCGACGGCGTGACGGAGGCTCTCGACCTGACGCCTCTGTCGCTGGGACGCGCGCTCGAAGAAGGCCCCCTGCAGCGACCGATCACACCCAGCGAAGGATGCGACTATCTGCTCGGCCTCGCCGCCGGTTCGCCAGGCCCCCCCGGGGCGGGAGCCTGGAGCGACGACCGGACGGCGATCGCTTTTCGCGTCTCTGAGGATCGCGCCGAGTGAATCGGGTGAAGAGCGGTACCTGCCGCGGGTGACTTCCGTCACCGCGTCGGATACAAATACAGTGTCTTCGAATCGGCGACGCCAATCACCTTCTGGTTCTCAGGGAAGCCCTTGGGATCGAGCACGAGGTAGAACACGCCTCTCGCCAGCAACGCCGTGGTCTTCCCGTCCGGCGATGTCCACACCGTCTCCTTCGGAGCCAGCACGAGATCCTGGGTGTTGCTGACCCTGGCGATCTTCTGCGGGCTGGCCTCCGTCCGCACGAGCAGGGCGTGCCCTTCGACCAGCAGCATCGGATAGGTGGATCCGTCGGGCAACTGGAGCGCCCCAAGATCGATGACCCTGCCATTCAGGTCCCGGTCGCGGAACACCTGAACGTAACTCCCGGCCGCGGAGGAGAGGTCCCACCTCTTGAAGTCGTCCTGACCGCCGAGCATCATCTCCACGTGCGTGAACGTCACGGTGGTCTGGATCTGCTCCGGCATCTGGCCGGGTTTCGCCACGAGGGCCGTGGCGGCCGGCCACGCGAGGATCAGCAACAGGAGCGTGGGAACAACGAAGGGGACAACGGGTCTCGGTCTCATGCATTCCTCCCCGAACGTCGCCAACCTGACACGACGCCGCGTGCCGACCGGGGCGGCGGCTGGCTGTCGAGCAACAGTTGATCTTACCTGTGATTACGCCTCCCAGGACGCTTCCGTTGCACCCGCGGACAGCGAGGGCGCTCCGGCGATCAGACGCCGCGGCACCAGGGCGTGCCATGGGGTCGCGGCAGAACGTCACGCGTCGGCCCACCTCCGTCTTCACCCCTGAACCGGAGCACGATCTCCATACCTGGCAGCTTCATGGGAGTCGCGCTGGCCGATCGTCGGGCGCTCGAGGCGCACGCTCGCCGCCTCGGTCGAAGGGGACATTCTTCTCGAGCTAAGGTAGGGGACACTCTCAAAGAGCTTTGACAGGGCGCGACCAGGGGCTTGCCGAAGAGGTCGGAGAAGAGTACAGTCGCTTGGACGGATCCCTCCCTCACGCCCACGCCTCTGTTGTTGGAATACCTCCGTGTCCAGACACGCCTCATGGCACAACGGCGTTTGTGTTTTGCGCCGGATCCGTACCTGCTTGGACAAACGTCTACTAGCCCTCCATCCGTCGCCGCAATTCGCACGTCGACAGCCGCGAGCCGCCGCTCGGCGTTGCCTGGGGTGACCCTGAGCTTGTCGAACGGCTGCCAGCCGGTCCTGTCACACTTTCGTCACCCACTTGCCGCACTGTGGCCACCGTACCGCTCGTCGTAACAGATGGGCAGGTAAGATGCCCTTATGGTGACCTTCCATGGATGATCCGAAGACCGAAGTCCTTGTCACTCAACCTCCTGAATCCTCTCCCGTGCGCGCGTCGTCTGCGGCCGCAGGGCCACGGCGGCGCCGGGTCTGGCCTTTTCTCGCACTCGCCGTCGCCGTCGCTGCCGCCATCTGGGCGTTTCGGGATGGCAAGCCGGCCTCGGCGCAGGGTGCCCGTGGACGCGGGGGCGCCGGCGGCGTCGCCGCCGTGCCGGTGGTCGCCGTGGCGGCCCGCCAGGGGTCGATCGGCGTGTATGTCGACGGCCTGGGCGCGGTGACGCCGCTGGCGACGGTCACGGTCACGAGCCGCGTCGATGGCGAGCTGCTCGCGGTGCATTTCAAGGAGGGTGAGCTCGTCCGCAAGGGCGACCTGCTCGCCGAAATCGATCCCCGGCCGTACCAGGTGCAGCTCACGCAGGCCGAGGGCCAGTTGGCCAGGGATCAGGCGCTGCTCGACAACGCGCGCGTCGACCTCGTTCGCTATCAGGATCTCGTCAAACAGAACGCGGCGCCCGAGCAGCAGCTGGTGACACAGAAGGCGCTGGTGGCGCAGTACGAGGGAGCGGTCAAGACCGACGAAGGAGCCATCGCCTCGGCGAAGCTGAGCCTGACCTACAGCCGTATCACCGCCCCGCTCACGGGACGCATCGGCCTTCGTCTGGTCGATCCCGGCAACATCGTCTCCGCGGGCGGCTCGGGCGGGCTGCTCGTGATCACGCAGGTCCAGCCGATGAGCGTGATCTTCTCGATCGCCGAGGACCATCTCGCACCGGTGGTCCAGAAGGTCCAGTCGGGAGCCTCCCTGACTGTGGACGCCTATGACCGCGGCGGGAAGACGAAGCTGGCGTCTGGAAAGCTGGCCACCATCGACAACCAGATCGACCCGGCCACGGGCACGCTGAAGCTCAGGGCCGTGTTCGACAACGCGAAGAACGAGCTGTTTCCGAACCAGTTCGTCAACGCGCGGCTGCTCGTCGAGGAGAAGCAGGGCGTCACGCTGATCCCCACGGCGGCCGTCGAGCGCAACGGCCAGGCGACCTACGTCTGGCTGGTGAAGCCGGACTCCACCGTCACCGTCCGGCCGATCTCGATTGGCGTCAGCGAAGGCACCGACACGGAGGTGACCTCCGGCCTCGCTCCGGGTGCGGTCATCGTGATGACCGGCATCGACAAGCTCCAGGAACGCGTGAAGGTTCACGTGCAGATGGACGGCGCGTCGTCAAAGCCGCCGCAAGCGAAATGAGCGGCCCCTCCCGCCCGTTCATCCTGCGGCCGGTCGCCACGACCCTGCTGATGGTCGCCATCCTGCTCGTGGGCGCCGTCGCCTATCGGCAGCTGCCGGTGTCGGCGTTGCCGGAGGTCGACTACCCGACGATCCAGGTCACCACGTTCTACCCGGGCGCAAGCCCCGACGTCATGGCGTCGTCGGTGACCGCGCCGCTCGAGCGCCAGTTCGGCCAGGTCCCCGGCCTCAAGCAGATGACGTCGATCAGCTCGGCGGGCAGCTCGATCATCACGCTGCAATTCAACCTGGCATTGAACATCGACGTGGCCGAGCAGGAGGTCCAGCAGTCGATCAACGCGTCGGGCACGTTCCTGCCGGCCGACCTGCCGACGCCCCCTATCTACAGCAAGATCAACCCGGCCGACACGCCGATTCTCACGCTCGCGCTGTCGTCCTCTTCGCTGCCGCTGTCAGCCGTCGAAGATCTGGCCGACACGCGGCTGGCCCCGAAGATCTCGCAGTTGCCGGGCGTCGGCTTGGTGTCGATCAGCGGCGGGCAGAAACCGGCCGTTCGGATCCAGGCGAACCCGACCGCCCTGGCCTCCCGCGGCCTGAACCTCGAGGACCTGCGCACGGCGCTCATCGCGGCCAACGTCAACCAGGCGAAGGGGAGTTTCGACGGCCCCCACCAGTCGTACCAGATCGGCGCCAACGACCAGTTGATGTCGAGCGCCGACTATCGGCCGCTCGTGGTCGCGTACCGGAACGGGGCCCCGATCAAGCTGATCGACGTGGCCAAGGTCATCGACGACGTCGAGAACGTGCGTCAGGCGGCGTGGATGAACAACGCGCCGGCGGTCATTCTGAACATCCAGCGGCAGCCGGGCGCGAACATCATCACGGTGGTCGACCGGATCAAGGCGCTGCTCCCGCAGCTGACCTCGACGCTGCCGTCGTCGATCGACATCCGGATCCTGACCGACCGCACCACCACCATCCGGGAATCGGTCAAGGACGTCCAGTTCGAATTGATGCTGGCCGTGGTGCTGGTGGTGCTGGTCATCTTCCTTTTTCTGCGCAATCTGGCGGCTAC
>PMKG01000293.1 GCA_003157675.1 Acidobacteriota bacterium | reverse complement strand
CGACGGCGTCGGAGCTGTCCATCGCCCAGTCCTTGGTCAGGATCCTCACCGTGCCGGCCGTGAGCAGCGGCGGCCGGCCCGTCAGTCTCGCCCCGATCTCGGCCGCCGCCCCGACGATGGTCGCCAGCGCGGCCGGCAGGCGACGGGGCAGCGGACGGCCGGTCAGATCGCGCACGATCTCGAAGACGCGCATTTGCGGCGCGTTCTCGCCCCCCAGTCGGTACGTCCCGCCCGCCCGGCCCCGTTCCATCGCCGCGACATGTCCTCGCGCCACGTCCTCGACCCAGGCGTACGACCACACACGGTCCGCGCCCACGAGGCCAAGCAGCCGTCCGCGCAGGTGATCGGACACCATGGTGCCCACTAGGTTCCCCTCGGTCAGCGCGCCGGGTCCGTAGATCACGCCGGGGTAGACCCGGACGAGCGGGGCGCCGGTGTCCACGGCGTCCGCCGCCAGCCGGTCGGCCGCCACCTTCGTTCGCTGGTAGTCATTCCAGCAGCCCGGAGCCGACGAGCCGTTCGGCGGCAGCGCGAGGAACGAGGACGTGTAGACGATACGCCGAATCCCGGCGGATCGGGCGGCGTCGAGGATCCGTCGCAGCCCCCCGACGTTGACCTCGTCGAACTCCTCGCGGCGCGGCCGCCACACGCTGACGAGCGCCGCCGAATGGCAGAGGGCGTCGCACCCATCGACCGCGCGCGCCACGGCGGCCGGATCCCTCACGTCGCCGTCGGCGGTCTCTCCCGGCACGCCGCTCGACGTCGCATGCCGCGAGAACGCCACCGTGTCGTGGCCGCCGGCGCGGAAGGCCGCGACCAGCGCCCGTCCGAGAAAGCCGCTCGCGCCGGTGATGAGCACTCGCATCAGGAAGACGCCGCCTCGGACGCCGGCGCGGGGCCCGCATCCCGTACCGTCCGCCTCCAGTAGTCCAGCAAGTCGACGAGCGTCTGTTCGATCGGAATCGCCGGTGCCCAGCCCAGCTCCCCGGTGAGGCGCGAACGGTCACCGAGGACGATCGGGGCATCGTGGGGGCGATCGCGCGCCGGGTCCTGGCGCACGTCGAGACGGACGCGCGCTCTCGACAGCAGACTGTCGAGAAGGTCGCCGACCCGGTAAGCCTGTCCCGAGCAGACGTTGTAGACGCGGCCCGGCACGCCCCTCTCGAGGATCGCGCGGTAGGCGCGGACCGTGTCCCGTACGTCGGTGAGATCCCGCCGTGCGTCGAGGTTGCCGACCTCGACGACCGGCGCGGCCAGCCCCTGCTCGATCCGCGCCACCTGGCGCGCCACGCCCGAGGCGAAGAACGAGGGAAACTGCCGCGGGCCGATGTGATTGAAGGGACGCGTGAGCAGCACCGGCAGGCCGCGCTCGGCGGCGCGGGCGCCGACCATCTCCTGCGCGAGTTTGCTCAGGGCGTAGGGGCTGGCCGGGCCGATGGGCGAGTCTTCGCGGAGCGCGCCCGGCTGCTCGCGGTAGACGAGCGCCGAGCCCGCCACGAGCACCCGCGGAGCGGGACCGAGACGGGCGAGGGCTTCGAGCAGGTGGTGCGTACCGAGCGCGTTGACCTCGAGCGTCTGCGCCGTCCGATCCCACGATCCGCCGACGTTCGCGATCCCGGCGAGATGACAGACGAGCGACGGTCGCGCGTCGAGCACGGCCCGGTACACGGCGTCCGCGTCGAGGATGTCCACCTCCATCCACCGGCACCGCGTGCCGGTCGGCGCCGGCGGCAGCGGCTCGCCGGGGCGCCGCCAGGCGACAACCGGACGCTCCCCGGGCTCGAGCAGGTCGAGCAGGTGGCTGCCGGCAAAGCCGGCGGCGCCGGTGATGAGTAACGGTCCGTCCACGACTGGTTGCGCCTCGTCCGTCGAGCCCCGGCTACCGTCCCTCGTACTGCCTGGAGTAGTAGGCCTGGAAGGCCGGATCGCCCTGCTTGATCGGGCGCCACCACCACTCGTTCTGCCGGTACCACGAGATGGTCTCGCCGAGGCCCGCGGCGAAGTCGATCTGGGGGCGCCAGCCGAGGCCGCCGAGCTTCGTCGTGTCGAGGCAGTAGCGGCGGTCGTGGCCAGGGCGGTCGGCCACCGGCCGGATCAGGTCCTCGGACCTGTTCAGCGCGGCGAGGATCCGCCTGGTCAGATCGAGGTTGGCGACCTCGTTGCCGCCGCCGACGTTGTACACCTCGCCCGGCTCGCCGCGCTCGATCACCACGTCCAGGGCCCGGCAGTGATCCGCGACGTGCAGCCAGTCGCGCACGTTCAGGCCATCGCCGTAGAGCGGCACGGCCTGGCCGTCGATGGCGTTGGTGACAAACAGCGGGATCACCTTTTCGGGAAACTGGTACGGCCCGTAGTTGTTCGACGCCCGCGTGATGATCACGGGCACGCCGTAGGTGGCGAAGTAACTGTAGGCGAGCCTGTCGGCCCCCGCCTTGCTCGCAGCGTGGGGGTTGCGCGGCTTCAGTTCGTCGGTCTCCCGACTGGCGCCGGTCGTCACCGTCCCGTATACCTCGTCGGTCGAGATCTGGATGAACCGGCGCAGACCCGGCGCCTCGCGCGCGGCTTCGAGCAGCACGAACGTCCCGAACACGTAGGTGTGGATGAAGTCGCCGGCACCCAGGATGGAGCGATCGACGTGCGTCTCGGCCGCGAAGTGCACGACGAGATTCGACCGCGCCACCAGCGACCGGGCGACGGCCGCGTCGGTGATGTCCCCCCGCACGAACTGGTGCCGCGGGTCGTCGAGGACCTCTTTCAGGTTCTCGAGGCGACCGGCGTAGGTCAGCTTGTCGAGCGTCGTGATCCGCCAGTCGGGATGCGCGGAGAGCGCGTGACGCACGAAATTGCTGCCGATGAACCCGGCGCCACCGGTGACAAGGACCTCAACCATCTTTTCGGCTCCAGTCGTAGGGGAGTGTGCCGTGCGGGTCCAGGCGGAACTCGTCGGGGTCGTGGTAGTCGTAGGGCTCGGTCGGCGCGTTCACGACGAGCGCCACGGTGTCGCCGATGCACTTCCAGCCGTGGTAGACGAGTTTCGGCACCTGCACCAGCATGGGTCGCAGCGAGCCGACGAAGAACTCGTTGACCACGCCCTCGGTGGGCGAGCCGGAACGCGTATCGATCAGCACGAGCTTCACCATGCCGGCGACGCACGCGACGTTGTCGGTCTGCACCTTGTGGTAGTGCCAGGCCTTCACGACGCCGGGATAGGTCGCCGACACGTAGACCTGCCCGAACGTCGTGAACATCTCGCCGTCGTCCGCGCGGAGGATCTCCATCAGCCAGCCGCGCTCGTCGGGGATGACGGAGAGCGCCTTGGTCTTCACCCCCGCGATGCGCGGGCTTCGCGCGCCGCCCGCGTATGCCTTCGGTTCGCTCATAGAGACTCCTTCACCACCGGATGCCAACCTCGGAATTGTCGCCCAGCATGAACCGGTAGGCTGAGGGTTTCACCGGCTCGCGGGAGATGCGGACGTTTCAGGATCAGTCCCTGCATGTGCGCTCCTTGCCGCTACTGCGGCAGCATGCCGCCGCTGCCGCTGCCCCCGCCCAGGGCGCCGAAGAAGTTCGAGAACGTGCCGAGGCCCGCCAGCGTGAAGGTGAAGTTGAACCGGCGGTCGCTGCCCAGGCCGGAGAGCACGCCCGTCTGGCCGAAGCTGTACGTCTGGTACTCGACCGCGAACCCGCAGCACTGCGCGTTGTAATACCCCATGATCCGGCTCGTCAACATCGTCGAGCGACCGAGGTCGTAGTTGAAGCTGTAACTGGTCCCCACGCGGTTGTCGTCCGACTTGAGCGTCGCGGTGCCGTTCACGAAGCGGTCGCGCTGGGGCACGCTGGCGAGCGCGCTCGTCAGCCGCTCGCTGTAGCCGCCCGTCAGGTGCAACCAGCTGCTCACCGCCACCTGGCCGTCGGCGGCCAGGCTCATGAGCCCGGCCTGGCGCTGATCGTACTCCAGCTTGAAGCTGCCGTTGAGCTGGTCTGTGGGGGTGGCCCGCACCGTGAGGCGAACGGGGGAGTAATGGCTCGGCGGAAGGCCCGAAAAGCTGGTCGAGTAGTTGGAATCGTAGAGGCTGGCCTGCGGGTTCGAATAGTAGGTCTGCGCGAGAACCACGCTGAGAATCTCCTTGGCGTTCGACGTCCCGCCCGTCTTCCGCTTTGCCATGAGGCGGTTGGTCACGCCGTAGTCGATCTGCGTGGTGCCGCCAAGGATGTAGTCGGTGCCGTCGAGCTGCACGATCCGGTTGAAGTCGCCGAACGCGGTCACGCGCTGCAGGTTGAGGTACGGCTCGATCGAATGCTTCCACTTCTCCGCGAAGCTGTTTTCCGGCGTGCTCCACAAGCGGGTGAAGACCGGGCCGGTGATGCGCGACTCGGCGTCGAAATACGAACGCCCGAGCGGGTCGTTGACCACCGCCCCGCTGCCGTCCGGCGACAGGCTGCGCGCCCAGTAGGTGCCCCGCCACGAGACCGAGGAGTTGACCGTCAGGAACGACCATTTCGTGAACGGGAACCGGAGGGTCGGCATCAGGTCGACCCGCCTCAGGCCGCGATCGGTGAGCGTCCCGGCCGACATCGTCTCGCGCGTGAGCGTCACGTACTCGCTGTTCATCGAGAAGTAGAGCGGCGTGCCGAACAGCGGCCGCTCATTGCGGGTGAGCGTAACGCGGGGCGTGCCGCCGGTGATCGTCGAGTCGGCGGCGTCCGAGAAGTACTCGGTCCGGTCGTACTGGCCGTTCACCGTGAACCCCGCCAGGCTGCCGGTGACCGCGCCGCTGTAGGTGCGCGTGCTGTTCGAGGCGTCGTAGATGTTCGTGTTGTAGGCCTGCTGGACCGTCAGGTTGGTGAAGTAGTCAACGCTCGCGCGGACCGACCAGCGGTGTCCGAGCGCCTGGGCCACGTTCGCCTGCACGCGGTAGCTCAGGTCGCCGGGAATCTCGCTGAACGAGCCGTCGGTGTTCTGGATCGTCGACGAGTGCTCGCTGAGCCGGTAGAACTTCAGGAAGCCCGTCGAGCCGGGGCCCGAGGCGTAACGGTACTCGGCGCCCGTGCCGTTGCCCCGGCTGGAGAACCAGTCGTCGACCAGCGTAAGGTCCTGGCTGCGGTCGATCGCCCAGAAGAAGGCGTTGCTCAGCGACCAGCCGCGGTAGGTCGAGGTGCCGTAGGTCGGCATCAGAAATCCGGTGGCCCGGTCGTCCTTCGAGATCGGGAAGTAGACGGCGGGCAGGTAGAGGACCGGGACCCCCTTGGCCTCCATCACCGCGTTCCTGAGCAGGGCGTAGTGGTCGAGGCGGAGCGTCACCGTTCGGGCGGTGATCTGCCACCGCGGCGTCGGCTGCACGCACGTCGTGAACGCGCCATGGGTGATGCGGTACCGGTCCGCGCCGATCTTCTCGATCGTGTCGCCGTAGAAGTACACGTCCGGCTCCTGCCCGCCCATCGGGTTCTTCTTCGCCTTGGTGGTGATGGTGGCGAACCCGCTCGCGTTGTGGAAGGTGCCAAGACGGGTCTCGGAATTGAACTCGGCCCGGTCCGCGGTGATCTGGGCGTTGCGCTGACGGAAGGTCACGTTGCCCGTCAGCACCACCCGGTGGGTGTCGGTCCAGATCTCCACTTCGTCGGCGAAGAGCGCCAGGTCCCCGCGCCGGCACTCGACCGCCCCGGACAGCTTGATGTGGTTCTTCTCGACCTGGAACCCCTTCCACTGCTGGCAGACCTCGAATCCGGTGTCGGGCACGGCCGTCTGCCGGGCCAGAGCCTGCGGGGCCGCCGCCAGCAGGAGGCCGGCGACCAGCGCGGCGAGGCGGACCGGAGGCTCCGTGGAAGGAAGACGCATGCCCGTGCCAGGATGGCCGACGGCGATCGGTTGCTGAGAACGCCGAAAGAATATCACGTGTCCGACCGGAGCCGGGCGAGCACCTCGCCCACGAGGAAGATGGAGCCGGCCGCGCAGATCGCCGGGGTGTGCCGCCACGCGGCCTCGAGCGCCAGCCCCACGTCGCCCTCGACGTCGAGCGGGCCGCGCCACCCGGCGCGCCCGGCCGCCTCGGCGAGGGCGGTGGCGGAGACCGCCCGGTCGGTCTGGGCGTGCGTGACCACCAGGCGCGTGGCCGACGGCAGCAGCGGGCCGAGCGTGCCGCCGACGTCCTTGTCCTTCATGATGCCGAAGACGATCGGCAGGCCGGCCGGATGGACTTCGCGCAGGTAGTCGGCGAGGACGCGCGCCCCGGCCGGGTTGTGGGCCGAGTCGCAGAGCACCGTTCGCCCTGCCGGATCGGTCACGACGTCGAGGCGTCCCGGCCACCGCGTGTCGGAGACGGCAGCCGCGACGGCGTCGGCCGGGACGCGCGTGCCGCACGACTCGAGCTGCTCGAGCAGCCGCACGGCCGTCACCGCGTTGCGCACCTGGTGGCGGCCGCCGAGCGACAGGCGGAGCGTCCCGTAGTCACGGACCGGCGTGGCGAGCGCCACCACCGGCCGGCCCCCGTCGAGGCGCAGGACCTCGGCGCGGACGCCGTCGCCCGCCCGGACCATCGTCGCCGCCTGGTCGGCGCACACGCGCTCGATGACCGCCAGCGCCTCGGGCTTGGTCTCGCCGACCACCACGCGCATCCCTCGCTTGATCACGCCGGCCTTCTCGCCGGCAATCGCGGCGATGGTGTGGCCCAGGAACCACTCGTGGTCGAGGTCGATCGTCGTGATCGCGGCCGCGCGCGGCGTCGCCACGTTGGTGGCATCCCACCGCCCGCCCATGCCGACCTCCAGGACGCCGAAGTCGATGTGCGCCTGCCTGAACAGCTCGAACGCCACGGCGGTCGTCACCTCGAAGAACGTGGGCTCGGTGTCGAGGCGCCCGTCGGCGCGCAGCCGCGCGACCGCGTCGCGAACCGTGCCCACCGCGCTCACCAGGTGCCCGGTCGCGACCGGCACGCCGCCGATCGCGAACCGCTCCTCCAGGCGCACCAGGTGCGGGGACGTGTAGAGCCCGGTGCGCAGGCCCATGGCCCGCAGGCCCGTCTCGGCCATGGCCGAGACCGATCCCTTGCCGTTGGTGCCGGCGACGATGACCGAGGGCCAGGCGTCCTGCGGGTTGCCGAGAGCCCCCACGATGGCGCGGATGTTGTCGAGGCCGAACTTGATGCCCAGCTTCTCGAGGCCGAACAGGTAGGAGAGGGGATCCACGACTGACAGGCCCCGTCAGGCCCGCTCACCCGGCGCGGTGGCGATCGCGTCGGACGCGGCCGGCCTGCCGTCGGACGAGGCGGTCGAGCGCGCGCCCATGAAGGTCAGCGCCCGGGCGATGGTCGCCTTCAGTTCACGGCGGTCGACCACCATGTCGATGAAGCCGTGCTCGAGCAGGAACTCGCTTCGCTGGAACCCCTCGGGCAGCTTCTGGCGGATGNNGATGTTCAGGTCGCCCAGCATCGCAAAGCTGGCCGTCACGCCACCGGTTGTCGGGTCGGTCAGCACCGAGATGAACGGCAGCCTCGCCCGGTCGAGCCTGGCGAGGGCGGCCGACGTCTTGGCCATCTGCATGAGCGAGAGCGCCCCTTCCATCATCCGGGCGCCGCCCGAGCAGGAGACGATGATCATCGGGGCGCGGCCGGCGAGCGCGCGTTCGATGGCCCGCGTCACCTTCTCGCCGACCACCACGCCCATGCTGCCGCCGATGAAGCTGTATTCCATCGAGGCGATGACCGTCTCGATGCCCTCGATCCGGCCGGTGGCCGTCACGACGGCGTCCTTCATGCCCGTGGCGGCCATGCTGGACCGCAGCCGATCCTTGTAGGGCTTGGTGTCGGTGAACTCGAGCGGGTCGGTCGAGGCGAGGCCGGCGTCGTGGACCTCGTAGTGGCCGTCGAACAGCATCGCGAGGCGCTCGGTGGCCGTCATCCGGAAATGATGCGCGCACCGGGGACACACCGACAGGTTGGCCGCCAGATCCTTGTTGTAGATCGCCTGGGCGCACCCGGGGCATTTCACGTACAGCCCCTCCGGCACCCGGCTGGCTTGGTCGGGCGGCGCCATGGGCTTGCGGGTCTTGGTGAACCAGGCCATTGATGGAGCTTACCGCATTTTGCGTTTTCCGTTATACTCGGCCCCGCCTTGGATTTCCGCTATATCGCCCTCGACGGGCCACCCGGTGTCGGCAAGACGGCGCTGGCCGAGCGGCTGGCCGCGCACGTCGACGCGACGACGATCCTCGAGGACACGGACAACCCGTTCCTGGCGGACTTCTATGCCGACCGGCCGGGCGCGGCCCTCCAGGCGCAGCTGTTCTTCCTGCTCAACCGCCACCGGCAGCAGGAGGCGCTGCGGCAGACGGACCTGTTCAGCCAGCTCACCATCTGCGACTACCTGTTCGAGAAGGACCGCGTCTACGCGTACCTGAACCTCGACGACAACGACCTGTTCATCTACCAGCGGCTCTACGAGCTGCTGGCCCGCGACGTCGCGCTGCCGGACCTGGTGGTCTACCTGCAGGCGCCGTCCGAGCTGCTCATCAAGCGGCTCCGCGCCCGCGACGCCGATCACGAAGGCTATAGCCCGAACCCGGCCTACGTGCAGAAGCTCAACGAGGCCTACCAGCACTTCTTCTTCCACTATTCCGCCACGCCCCTGCTCGTCGTCGAAACCTCGCAGATCGATCTCGCCGGCAGCGACGAGGTGCTCGAAGACCTGCTGCGGCAGATCCGCGGGATGAGCCGGGGCACGCGATACTACGTGCCGAGGACGAGGGAATAGGGGCAGAATCTGGCGATCGTGCGGTCTTGCGATCTTGCGAAGTACGATCGGGCGATACCCCCTCGACCCAGCGGTCGCCCGCTTCGGACTGTCCGCTCGCACGATCGTTGGATCGCAAGATTCTTAGATCGCAACATCGCAACATCGCAACATCGCACGATCGCACGATGGAGGCTCACCGTGAGGGTCGATCGGATCGAGCTCCGGCTGCTGCGGCTCCCGCTGGTGCACCCGTTCCGAACGAGCTTCGGGCGCACCGACGAGAAGACGTTCATCCTGGTGCGACTGCTCGCAGGCGGCCTCGAAGCCTGGGGTGAGTGCGTGGCCGGGGCGACGCCCTATTACAGCGCCGAGACCACCGTGACGGCGTGGCACGTGCTCGCCGAGTTCCTCGGGCCGACGCTCGTCGGCCTGGACTTCGGCCACCCGCGGGAGGTGTTCCCGGCCTTTCACGCCGTCCGCGGCCACAACATGGCGAAGGCCGCGCTCGAGATGGCGACCTGGGATCTCTACGCCCGCCGAGAGGGTCAGCCGCTCTCGGGAGTGCTCGGCGGGATCCGTACGCGGATCGCATCCGGCGTGTCGATCGGGATCCAGGAGTCGTTCGACCAGCTGGCCGCGAAGATCCGCGCGGAGCTCGACGCCGGCTATCGCCGGGTGAAGATCAAGATCGAGCCCGGCTGGGACGTCGACGTCGTCCGCAGGGTACGAGAGCGGTTCGGCGACATCCCCCTGATGGTGGACGCGAACGCGGCTTACACGCTCGGCGACGCCGACCACCTCGCCGCGCTCGACGCGTTCGGCCTGATGATGATCGAGCAGCCGCTCGACGAGGACGACCTGACCGACCACGCGCGGCTGCAGCGCCGGCTGAAGACGGCGATCTGCCTGGACGAGTCGATCCACTCGCCGAGGACCGCGAGAGACGCGATCGACGCCGGCGCGTGCCGGGTCGTCAACATCAAGCCGGGGCGGCTGGGCGGGTTCGCCGAGTCGATCGCCGTCCACGACCTGTGCGCGGCGGCCGGCCTCCCGGTGTGGCACGGCGGCATGCTCGAGTCGGGCATCGGCCGCGTCCACAACATCCACCTGTCGGCCCTGCCCAACTTCACGCTGCCGGGTGACGTGGCCGCGAGCCGGCGCTACTTCGTGCCGGATCTCGTGGAGCCTGCCGTCGAGGTGGCCCCTGATGGTACGATTGTCGTACCGACCGGGCCGGGCCTCGGTGTCGAGGTCGATGCCGACCGGATCGCGCGCGCGACGCTGCGGTTCGAGGCGCTGGCCCGGTAACGCTGCGACCTGGTTCGATGAGCACGCCATGACCGGCTGTCGATCGTTCAACCGCGCCCGCTCCGCCCTCGCGACGTCCGCCGCGGTCCTGGCGCTCATCGGGGCCGCGTGCGCCACCGTGCAGGCACCGCCGCCTGCCGCTGTCCCGTCGATCACGTACGGGCAGAAGCTCGCCTGGATCCTGCGGCTCGAAGATCAACGGATCCTGCACGATCCCATCGTCCCGGACAGCTACGTCGTGCCGCGCAATCCCTCGCCATCGGTCCAGGGCCGGCCGGCTGGTCCGCCGGCGCCGTCCGCGGATCTCACGCAGCTGCTGACCGACATCGACTCGCGGATTCGAAGGCGGGCCGCCCTGGCGATCGGACGCGTGGGGCTCGGCGCCGGGGTGACGCCACTCGCCGCCGCGCTCTCGGGCGATCCGGAGCCGGAGGTGCGGCAGATGGCGGCGTTCTCGCTCGGCCTATTGCGCGACGCGTCGGCGGTCCCCGCACTCCGGGCGGCCCTGCGGGACGCGTCGCCGCTCGTGCAAGGCCGGGCGGCCGAGGCGCTCGGCGCAATTGGCGACACCGCCAGCAGCCGCGCGATCGGCGAGCTCGTGTCGGCGTGGATCACGTCCGGCGCCGTGTCCGGCGTGGGGCCGGACGATGTGGACGAGACGCACGCGCCGCCGGTCGAGGCGTTTCGCCTGGCGATGCTCGCGCTGGGCCGGCTGAAGGCCTACGACGCGCTCGCCTCGTCGGTCCTCAGCCCGACCGGGGCTCCGCTGGTCGCGTGGTGGCCGGTGGCTGCGGCGGTCCAGCGAACCGAGGACCGCCGCGCGCTCGGCCTGCTGATGAGGATGGCCCGCGAGCCGAGCCTGTTCGGCCGGGCGTTCGCGGCGCGCGGCCTCGGCGCCCTGAAGGACGCGTCCGCCGTCGGCGTGCTGTCGACGCTAGCGCGCGACTGGCGCCGCGACACGCGGTCGGCGATTTCGGCCGTAAAGGCGCTCGGCGCGATCGGCGATCGACAGGCGGGGCCCGTCCTGCTCGAACTGCTGCGCGTGCCCGATCTGGACCCGCTACTCCGGATCGAGGTGGTGACGGCGCTCGGCCCCACGCACGCCGCGGGGGCGCTCGACCCGCTGCTGAATCTGGTCTCGAGCCGGTCGGCCGCGGTCCGTGCCGCCGCGTTCCGCAGCCTGCGGGAGGTCGACACGACGAGCTTCCTCTTCGTGCTGTCGAGCCTCGATCCGGATCGGGACTGGACCGTGCGGGCCGCGCTCGCCGCCACGCTCGGCACGCTCGATCGCGAGTCGGCGCTGCCCCGGCTCTCCGCGATGCTGAAGGACGCCGACGCGCGGGTGATCCCCTCGGTGCTCGCGGCGCTGGTGAAGCTGAAGGCGCCGTCGACGGGCCAGGTGCTGCTTGACGCGCTGAAGAACCCGGACCCGGTCGTCCGCAGCGCGGCCGCCGCCGGCCTCGGGTCGCTGAAGCCGCCCGGCGGGGATCGCGCGCTCCTCGACGCGTTCCACGCGGCCTCGCGCGACGACACCTACGTGGTGCGCGCGGCGGCGCTCGACGCGCTGCTCGCCTACGGTCCGGAAACCGCGCGGGCCGCGCTGCGGGAGGCGCTCGCGGACAAGGACTGGGCCGTGCGCGTGCACGCGGCGGCGCTGCTCAAGCCGATCGAGCCGACGACCGATCCGACCGCCGGGATCCGGCCGGCGCCGGTCACGCGTCCGCCGGGGTTCTACGAGTCGGCCGAGCTGGTGTCACCGGCCGTGTCGCCGCATGTCTACCTCGACACCTCGCGCGGCACGATCGAGATCGAGATGGCCGTGCTCGACGCGCCGCTGACCTGCCTGAACTTCATGACGCTCGCGCGCCAGGGGTTCTTCAAGGGCGCGACGTGGCACCGCGTCGTCCCGAACTTCGTCGTGCAGGACGGCGACCCGCGCGGCGACGGCGAGGGCGGACCCGGGTACACGATCCGCGACGAGATCAACGAGCGGCCGTACCTGCGGGGCACGATGGGGATGGCGCTCGACTGGGCGGACACGGGTGGCAGCCAGTTCTTCCTCACGCATTCGCCGCAGCCGCACCTCGACGGACGGTACACGGTGTTCGGGCAGATCGTGGCGGGCCTCGACGTGCTGGATCAGATCCAGCCCGGAGACGCGATTCTGCGCGTGCGGGTGTGGGACGGGAAGACGATGTCGGCAGAGAACAACAGGCCCGCAGACCGCCGCAGGCCCTGAGCGAGCGAAGCGAGTCGAAGGGTACAATAAAAAAGGGGGCGACGCTCGCCCCCTCTTCTTGCGGCAGCCGAAGCTTACCGCTTCTTCCCGGCCTTCTTGGCGGGCTTCTTTGCAACCTTCTTTGCCATGTCTTTATCCCCCCCTTCGTCAGTGGAGTGTGCGTGAGCTGGCGACCCGGTCGGGCACATCAGAACGGATGCGGCCTCGAGGTTCGCGCTCCGCTTCGTCGCTCGCGTCGTGCGCGAGACATTCCGGAATCGGGAGGTCGCGGCGTGGTGCTCTTCGCCGTTTGTCCTCCCGGCGACCTGCCGTTCAGTTATCAAGATTCCGCCGAGGGATCACAAGGCGTGGCCTACGCCCACCTCGCTCATACTGCATCTAGATTATGGTTGAGAAAAAAATGAAGTCAAGTGGAAATTGACGACGCGCGTCGCGACGCGCGCCTCGCGCGGCGATCGGATCGCGCGATCGTCCCGCGCGCGGACGCGTCGGAGGCTCTCGCTTACGGTGTCTTGCGGATCGCGTCGCGCGCCTGCGCGCGGACGTTGTCGGGATCGTCCGGCGGCGCCGCGGCGATCGCCGCCCGGTACGCGTCGCGCGCGCGCTCGTGCAGTCCCTTGCGGTCGTACGCGGCGCCGAGCCTCAGCCACGCGAGCGCGTCCGCGCCGTAGGGCGCCGTCGGCTTCGCCGCGAGCACGGCCCGCAGCTCGGCGATCGCCGCGTCGGTCTGGCCGAGCGCGGCGAGCTCTGCGGCCATGCCGAGGCGCGCGCGGACTTCGCTCATCTCGGGAAAGGCGACGCGCCCGTCGCGGGCGAGCGCGTACAGCACGCGCCAGGTCTCGAGGCTCGCCGCGTCGTCGCGGCGGTAGACGTGCTGGAGGTCGGCGATCGACTGGAAGAAGAGCGGATTGTGCGGGTAGGCGGCGCGCAGGCCTTCGAGCAGCGTGAGCGCCTCGTCGGGCTTGTACTCGTACCAGAGGTCGATGAGCTGCAGCTGGTAGTCGGCCTCGCCGCGCAGCAGCTCGCCGCGGTTGCGCGCCTGCCACATCTCCTTGAGCCCCTGCGCGCGGTCGCCGCCCGGCAGCGCGAGGAGCCACGCGAGGACCTTGAGGATGGCCGGCGCGATCCCCGCGTAGTAGTGGTAGAGCCCGATGCCGAAGTACGCGTCCTCGAGCGTCGGGTCGAGCGAGAGGGCGCGCTCGAGCGACACCTTGATCCGCTTGCCGTCGCGGGCGGCGGCGAGACGCTCGTTGCGGAGCGCGCGGAACTGCACCCGGAGCCCGTAGGCGGCGCCGAGGAAGAACCACGCGTCGGCGCGCTTCGGCTCGCGCGCGGTCCACTGGTCGATCCGGTCGATCACGCGGTCGACCTGCGTCTCGAACGCCTGGTCCTTCGACCGGTCGTTGGGGTTCATCTGGATCCGCCACCAGAGGGCGTTGGCGCGCATGAGCGCGCACGTCTCCGGCGGCGCCGGGCCGCACGCCTTCGCGATCGCCGCGTCGGCCTCGTCGAACCGCGCATCGAGGATCGCGTCGTAGCATCCGGCGAGCGCCGGCGCGTACGGGATCGATCCCGCCGTCGCGACGCGAGCGCCCGTGGCGAGGACGAGACAGACGAGCGCCGTCCAGCGCGCGCCGCGTGAACGGCGGCGGGCGAGGTCCTGGCTATGGATGGCTGGTGCGGAAACTCTGTCTGGCGGCATGCCGCTCGAAGGCCAGGTCCACCAGGCGGTCGAGCAGCGCCCGGTAGCCAAGCCCGGTGGCCTCCCACAGCTTCGGGAACATGCTGATCGTGGTGAAGCCGGGAATGGTGTTGATCTCGTTGACGTAGAGCCGCCCGGTCTCGCGCGAGAGGAGGAAGTCGATGCGGGCGAACCCGGACGCTTCGACGGCGAGGAACGCCTCGGTGGCGAGGCGGCGCACGTCGGCGGTCGTCGCCCCGTCGAGCGGGGCGGGCACGATCGACTTCGACTTCTCGATGTACTTGGCCTCGTAATCGTAGAACTCGCGCGACGGCACGATCTCGCCGGGTAGCGACGCCTCGGGGCGGTCGTTGCCGATGACCGAGCACTCGATCTCGCGGGCGGCGGGCACCCCTGCCTCGATGACGATCTTGCGGTCGAACTCGAGCGCGAGGCGCATCGCCGCGGCCAGCTCGCCGGCGGCCTTCACCTTCGAGATGCCGATGCTCGATCCGAGGTTCGCCGGTTTGACGAACACGGGGAACGACAGGCGCGCGCCGACCGTGGCCGTCACCTTCTCGGGCGAGGCCTCCCACTGGTCGCGCCAGACGACGAGGTGCGCCACCAGGGGCAGGCCGCGCGCGGCGAAGGCCGTCTTCATCATGGCCTTGTCCATCGCCACCGCCGAGGCGAGCACGCCCGAGCCGACGTAGGGCACGCCGGAGAGTTCGAGCAGCCCCTGCACGGTGCCGTCCTCGCCGAACGGGCCGTGCAGCACGGGGAAGATCACGTCGAGCGCCACCCCCGCCACGTAGGCGTTCTCGCGCGCGACTGTCTCGCCGGTGGCTCGCTCGCACGTCAGCACCGTCTCTTCGCCCGGGTGCGGCACCAGGTACGCCTCGCGGCCGCTCCGCGCCGGCCGGTCCGACTCCTGGCGCGCCTTCGCGATCACGTCGCCCGCCACCACCGTCGTCGGCGGGCGGTCGGGGATCGACCAGCGGCCGTCGCGGTCGATGCGGATCGGGACTGGCTCGTAGCGCCGCTTGTCCAGGTTCGCGATGACCGACGCGGCCGAGGCCAGCGACACCTCGTGCTCGCTCGATCGTCCGCCGTAGATCACGCCGATGCGCAGTTTCCTCACGAAGTCGACGCCCCCAGGATGGTCACGACAGGCGGGTTATCCAGGCACGCAGAGACCACGGCAGCCATGCGGGCAGACGCGCCGTCCCGATCCCAACATACTATACCGCAATGGCCAGCCGTTTCGGATTCCGGGTGACCGCCACCGACGGTCTCGCGCGTCGCGGCGAGATGACCACGGCGCACGGCGTCGTTTCGACGCCGGCGTTCATGCCCGTCGGCACGCAGGGCGCGGTCAAGGGAGTCCTGCCGCGCGACCTGGTCGATCTCGGCGCCGAGATCATCCTGTCGAACACCTATCACCTCCATCTCCGCCCGGGCGACGACCTCATCGCGCGACACGGCGGACTGCACCGGTTCATCGGCTGGGACCGGCCCATCCTCACCGACAGCGGCGGCTACCAGGCGTTCTCGCTCGGCGAGCGGCGCACCATCGACGAACAGGGGATCTGCTTTCGCTCCCACCTCGACGGCAGCGAGCACTGGCTGACGCCCGAGAAGGCGACCGACATCCAGGCCAACCTCGGCTCGGACATCGCGATGGTGCTCGACGAGTGCCTCGCCTACCCGGCGACGCGCGACGAGGCCGCCGTGTCGATGGAGCGGACGCTGCGGTGGGAGAAGCGGTGCCGGGACCGGTTCTTGGCACTGCCGCAAGCCGCAAGCCGCGAGCCGCGAGCCGTCGTCGTGTCCAACCCCGGCCAGGCCCAGTTCGGCATCGTGCAAGGCGGCACCTATATAGATGTACGTGTCGTCAGCGCCCAGGCCACCGTCGAGCTTGATTTCGAGGCCTATGCCATCGGGGGCCTCAGCGTAGGGGAAATGCCCGAAATCATGTACGAAGTGGTGCACGAGACCACTCCTCATCTGCCCGCCGACAAGCCCCGCTACTTGATGGGCACCGGCACCCCCATCGACCTGGTCGAATCGGTGTCGCGCGGTATCGATCTGTTCGACTGCGTCATGCCCACCAGGAACGCGCGGAACGGCCAGTTGTTCACGAGCGAGGGACGGCTGAACATCAAGAACGCGCGCTACGCGGACGACCCCGCCCCCGCGGATTCGGCCTGCGGCTGCTACGCCTGCCGGCACTTCTCCCGGGCGTACCTGCGGCACCTCTTCATGGCCGGCGAGATCGGCGCGGCGATGCTGAATACGGTGCATAACCTCACCTTTTACCTTGACACGATGAGGCGGATTAGGGAGGCTATAGTGTTTGGCTCGCTCGAGAAGCTGAGACTGGACTACTGCCGGACTTTTGCCCGCCGGCCGGTCGACTCATGACAACACTGATCCCTCGCGCCCTCACCGTCGTGGCCATGGCCGCACCGGGCGACAACAGCAGCCCCTGGGCGGTGTTCCTGCCCATGCTGCTCATGCTGGCCATCGTCTACTTCGTGCTGCTGCTGCCGATGAAGCGACGCCAGAAGAAGGTCCAGCAGTTCCTCGAGGCGCTCAAGGTCGGCGACCGGGTCGTCACGAGCGGCGGCATGTACGGCACCATCGTGAAGATTGCCGACCGGTCGGTGAAGCTGCAGGTGGCCGACAAGGTGAACATCGAATTTTCCAAGGCCGCGATCTCGGGTCTTCAGGGGCAGGACCCGATCGTGCCCGACAACTCCCAAGCATGAACAACCTTCGCTGGCGCATCCTCCTCATTGTTGCCATCATTGGCGCCTGCCTGTGGGCGATCATCCCGCCGGACAAGAAGGTCCGGCTGGGCCTCGACCTGAAGGGCGGCGTGCACCTCGTCCTCAAGGTCAACACCGACGATGCGCTGCGGCTCGAGACCGAGACGACGGCCGAGCGCGTGCGCGAGGACGCCGAGAAGGCGGGCGTCACCGGCCTCGCGACCAAGGTGCTCGGTCCCCAGGAATTCCAGGCGAGCGGCGTGCAACCGGCCCAGAACGCGCTGTTCACGCAGACGGCCACCGCCGACACGTTGAGCTTCAACCATGAGGGAGGCGCCGGGGGCGTCTACACCTTCCGGATGAAGCCGAACATCGCCCTCGACCTCGCGCGGCAGGCGGTGACGCAGGCGATGCAGACCATCGAGCGCCGGGTCAACGATCTGGGCGTCGCCGAGCCGATCATCGCGCTGCAGGGCAGCAGCGACGACGAACTGCTCGTCCAGCTGCCGGGCGTGACCGACGTGGAGCGCGCGAAGAGCGTCATCCAGTCGACCGCGCTGCTCGAGCTGAAGCTGGTGGAGCAGGGTCCGGCGCCGACCAGGGAGGCGCTCCTGCAGGCCACAAGCGGGCAGGAGCCGCCGAACACCGAGGTGCTGCCGGGCGTCGAGGGGCGCGCGGCGGCCGGCGAGCAACCGCAGGCGGTGTTCTTCCTCGTGCGCAAGGTGCCGATCATCACCGGCCGCGACCTGCGCGGCGCCAAGGAAGGGCCCGACCAGTACAACTCGCCCGCGGTCCATTTCTCGCTGAAGTCGGACGCGGCCATCAAGTTCGGCAAGGCCACCAGCGAGAACATCAACCGCCGCCTGGCCATCGTCCTCGACCACTCCGTCGTCTCGGCGCCGAACATCGAGAGCCGGATCGGGGAGGAAGGGCAGATCACCGGCAGCTTCACGATGCAGGAAGCCGAGGACCTGGCGCTCAAGCTGCGGTCCGGCGCGCTGCCCGCGTCGCTGACCTACCTGCAGGAACGGACGATCGGCCCGACGCTCGGCGCCGACTCGATCCGGTCGGGCGTCCTCGCCTCGCTCGCCAGCCTCGCGCTGGTCGCGCTGTTCATGCTCTTCTACTACCGGCTCTCCGGCGTGAACGCGGTCGTGGCGCTGGTCTTCAACCTGATCATCCTGCTCGGCGCGATGTCCTACATCGGCGCGGTGATGACGCTGCCCGGCATCGCGGGCTTCGTCCTGACGATGGGCGTCGGCGTCGACTCCAACGTGCTGATCTTCGAGCGGATCAAGGAGGAGCTGGCGGCGCAGCGCGGCGTGCGAGCCTCGATCAACACGGGGTTCAGCCGGGTGTTCCTTACGCTGATTGACACGCATCTGTCGGCGCTGATCTCGGCGGCCTTCCTGTTCCAGTTCGGCACCGGGCCGATCCGCGGGTTCGCCACCACGCTGTTCTTCGGTCTGATCTCGAACCTCTTCACGGCGACCTTCGTGTCGAAGACGCTGTTCGAAATGGTCCTGGCCGAGCGCCACTCCGACACGCTGAGCATCTAGCCATGCAGATCTTCCACCACCCGACTTTCAACTTCGTCAAGTACCGCTGGCAGGCCCTGTTCATCTCGTGGGCGATCATCATCGCCGGCGTCGTGATGATCTGGACCAAGGGGATCCCGCTCGGCGTCGAGTTCTCGGGCGGCACCCAGGTGCTGCTGCAGTTCGACGGCGCGCGCCCGAGCATCGACGTGGTGCGCACGGCGCTCGACAAGAACTTCCCCGGCGGCGGCCAGAACGTCGTCGTCCAGACCTACGGCACCGAGGCGCAGCGCGAGATCATGGTGCGCGTGCCGCACACGGGCCGGGAGTCGGGCACCGAGCTCCTGCAGACCGCGCACCAGATCCAGGACGCGGTCAAGGCGGCCAATCTCGGGGCGTTCACCGTGGCCGGGACCGACGTCGTCGGTCCGGTGGTCGGCGAGGAGCTGACGAGCAAGGGCACGTGGGCGTTCGGGCTGTCGCTCTTCTTCATCCTGCTCTACCTCTGGTTCCGGTTCGAGCTGAGCTTCGCCGTCGGCGCCACCGTGGCGACGCTGCACGACATCCTGATCACGATGGCGTTCCTGATGTTCTTCCGCTACGACATGTCGCTGAACATCATCGCCGCCCTGCTCACGATGACCGGCTACTCGACCAACGACACGATCGTCATCTTCGACCGCATCCGCGAGAACCTGCGCGGCATGCGGAAGGACAACATCAAGGACATCGTCAACGTCGCGGTCAACCAGACGCTGAACCGGACGATCATCACCGGCGGCACCGCGCTGCTGTCGGTCATCGCTCTGTACTTCTTCGGCGGCGAGGTGCTCCGCGGCTTCGCCTTCACGATGATCGTCGGGATCATCACCGGCACCTACTCGAGCGTCTTCATCGCGGCGGCCATCGTCACCTTCTGGCGGCACGGCCAGGGCGGCGCCCGGATCATTTCCCAGGCACCGGCCCTTGCGCCGGCCAAGCCCCAGGCGACGGCGCGCCAGCGGAAGGGGGCCCGCGGCGGCCCCCGCGCCTCGTAGGAGACGGCCGGGGCGATGGTGGTGGTCTACGCGGCCCTGCTCGGCGTCATCCAGGGGCTGACCGAGTTCCTGCCGGTCTCGAGTTCAGCCCACCTCATCCTCGCCCGCGCGTTCTTCGGCTGGAACGGCGAGCAGTTCGGCATGACGTTCGACGTGGCGTGCCACGTCGGCACCCTCCTCGCCGTCGTCGTCTACTTCTGGTCGGACATCCTGTCCATGATTCGCGCGGTCCCGCGCGTCGGCACGGTCTTCGGACCCGACCCCGACCGCTCGGCGTGGATGGCGCTGCTCCTCGTCGTGGGCACCGTTCCCGCGGTCATCGTCGGGCTGCTGCTCAAGGACGTCGAGGCCCGGCTCCGGACGCCGCTCGTCGCCGCGACGACGCTGGCCCTGGTCGCGCTGGCGTTCTTCGCGGTGGAACGGTTCGGGACGAAGCGGCGCCGGCAGGACTCCCTGACGCTCGGCGACGTGGTCGTCATCGGCTGCGCGCAGGCCGCCGCCCTCGTGCCGGGCGTCTCGCGATCGGGGGCGACGATCTCGGCGGGGATGGCGCTCGGCCTGCGGCGCGACGAGGCCGCCCGGTTCGGGTTCCTGCTGGGCATCCCGGCCATCCTGGCCGCCGCGGTCAAGGAAGGGCTGCCGCTCAGGCACGGGCTCCCGCCGGGCGAGGCGACGATCTTCGTCGTCGGCATCGCGTCATCCGCGATCGTCGGCTACCTCGCCGTCCGGCTGTTCATCCGCTATCTCACCCGGCATTCCCTGTCGGTGTTCGCGTGGTACCGGCTGGCGCTCGCCGCGTCGGTCGTCATCTGGTGGGTGGTCCGGTAGCGCCATGCCTGCCCCCCAGGCGATTCTCTGGCTGCGGCGCCGGTTCATCACCGGGTTCTTCGTGGCCGTCCCGCTCATCATCAGCGTGGCGGCCCTGCTGTGGGTCTTCTATCTCATCGACGACCTCTCGGGCCCGGTCTACGATCGCTTCCTCGGCCGTCACGTGGCCGGTCTCGGCGTGGCGACGACGGTGGCCTTCGTGCTGCTGGTCGGCGTCGTCGCCAGCAACGTGCTCGGCAAGCGGCTGCTCGCGCGCGCCGACGTCTATCTGGAGCGGATCCCGGTCTTCAGGACCGTCTACTCGCCGGTCAAGCAACTGCTCAGGGCGTTCTCGCCCGACAACGAGTCGGGGCTGAAGCGCGTGGTGATGGTGCAGGACGCGACCGGCGCGACGAGGCTCGGGTTCCTGACCAAGGAGTTCGTGGCCGACCTCGGACCCGGGCAGGGGCTGCAGGCGTGCGCCGTCGTCTACGTGCCCACCAACAACCTGTATCTCGGCGACGTGTTCGTCTACCCGTTCGACGCGCTCCGGTTCCCGGACATCAGCGTCGAGGAGGGGGTACGGATCTTCCTCACCGGCGGCATGGCGATGGCCGATCGGATCTCGGCCGCCCGCCCGGCGGGGCGTCATCTGGCATCCTAGCTCAGGCTTCCCTATAATCGGAGGGTTTGTCTGCTGTCGACGACAGAACGAAGGGGTGACATGAACGTGATCTCTGTGCTCTTGAGAAACGCCGGCGCCCGCGTCCGCGGCGGGCGGCGCGCGTTTGCAGCCCTCTTGGTGGCGGTCGCTGCCGTGTCCGTGCTGATGGTCCCGGTCGCCGTGGCCGCCGCGCCCGCCCTGCAGGCGGCCGAGGCGGTCGAGCATGGCGGAGGCGAGGCCACCCTGAAGCTGCCCGACCTCGGCCAGGCCGAGTTCATGGGCGTGAATGGCCGCACGCTGCTGACCAGCGGCCTGTTCGTGTGCGTGCTGGGCCTGCTGTTCGGCCTGGTGGCCTACCGGCAGCTGAAGGCGCTGCCCGTCCACTCGTCGATGCGCGAGATCTCGGAGCTCATCTACGAGACGTGCAAGGCCTACCTGATCCAGCAGGGCAAGTTCCTGCTGATCCTCGAGCTGTTCATCGGGATCATCATCGTCATCTACTTCGGGTTCCTGCAGCACTTCGAGCCGTTCCGGGTCGCGGTCATTCTGGCGTTCAGCGTCCTCGGGATCGCGGGCAGCTACGGCGTGGCGTGGTTCGGCATCCGGATCAACACGTTCGCCAACTCGCGGACGGCGTTCGCCAGCCTCAAGGGCAAGCCCTATCCGGCGTTCGCGATTCCCCTCAAGGCCGGGATCAGCATCGGGATGCTGCTCATCAGCGTCGAGCTGTTCATGATGCTGTCGATCCTGCTGTTCGTCCCGGGTGATTACGCCGGCCAGTGCTTCATCGGCTTCGCCATCGGCGAGTCGCT
>PMKG01000081.1 GCA_003157675.1 Acidobacteriota bacterium | reverse complement strand
GCGCACGGCTTCAGCCGTGCGCCACTATTGCTGAACCGTGACCCTGATCGGCTGCTCGAGCCTGAAGGTCAGCACCGCGCCGGCATGCACCTTGATGGAGCCCCCCTTGGTGGCGGCCTCGCCGAGCAGGCCGCCGCCGGCANNGCCGACGGCCGCGCCTCCGCCGGCGAACTTCGCCGTTCGCTTGTTGCTGCCCACGCCCTGCTTGCCCGCCCTCGAGAAGTCGGTGGTATCCACCGCGTACGGCGTTCCGCCGATGTTCACCGACTGCAGGGTGAGGACCAGGTCGGATTGCCCCTTGAAGCGGCCACCCTTTGACGCCGACTTGATGACGACGCTGCCGGCCGAGCCGTTCGGGACGACCACGTATCCGTTGGCGTCTTTGATGTCCGCAGTGGTCGCGACCGGGTAAAGTTGCCCCTCGGCCGCCGCCCCGGAGTCGATCGTGTCGTTGACACGAACGGGCACCTCCGTGCCCGCCGGGAGTTCGTACGTCTTCGTGGCGACGGCCGCCGGAGCGCCAGGCGCCGGCTGAGTCGCCGGCTGGTAGGTCACCGACTTCACCTGGGCCATCGGTATCCTGAGCTCGATCCCGTCGTCGCCGGTCACCACCATCTCGGNNACCACGCCCGACACCGTGCTGCCGTTGTTCAACTGGACGACGGCGTGCTGGGGTGCGAGCCCCTTCTTCGATCCCGTGCACGACACGACGAGAACGGCCACGGCGAGCAGCGCAAGGTATCGTCTCATGAGCCCCACCTCCTGAAATCTCGCGATCATTCTCATCATACGTGGCGGTTCGCCACGGGACTGTCCGGTCGGGCACACAGGCGGGGGATTGCAGGATTGGCGGTCAGGATGCCGACGGTCCGTTGATGAGCGCCGTGAAGCGGGGGTCGTGGCGGATCGGCTCTAGCGTCACCAGCACCACGTGGCAAGGACCTGCCCGCCGTGCGAACCACCGAAGGCGGCGATGGTTGGTCGCTTCGCCGATCGACCGCCGTGGAGCGCCGGGACGACGTAGCCGGCGGCGATGCCGACGCCAGCGCCTGCGAGCACGTCGGTCAGGTAGTGCTTGTCGGCCGCGATCCTCAAGTAGCCCGTCGCCACCGCCAGCGGCACCCCGGAGATCCACAGCCACTTGGTCTTGCGGCCCCGCGCCGCCGTGACTCGCGTGGTCGCCATGATCATGGCGAAGGCTTCCGCCGTGTGACCGGAAACGAACGACTCGTTGCGGTCCTTCGGCTGGGCGGTGGTCCCGGGCAGCCGGTAGTGATACGACGGTCGCTCCCGCGCGACCGCCACCTTCGTGACCTCGGCGATCAGGGCGGCTGTCGTCACCGCTTGGGCCACGGTGAGGATGCCGCGGCCGTCCAGGTCGCGATGGATCAGCGCCACGGCAAAGGGCGCGTACACCGTCACGTCGCTGAGGGCGTTGGCCTTGTCGACGTTCGCATCGGACCACCGCAGCGCACCGCGGATGGAGCGGTCGAGGCCGTTCACCGCGTCCGCCCCGGACGGAGTCGTCTCGCACCATCGGCAGGTCGAAGGCGCGAGCAGGGTGGATGAGGCAAGCACGGTCACCATGCCGGCAATGGTCAACGGCACTTCCCGCCTGGCGATCGGGGCGTGGGCCGGCGTCGGCGGTGGCGTCTCCGCGGACGGCGGAGCCTGGGCGTGCAGCGGAACTGACACCAGCAGCGCGAGGAGAATGGCCGGCGTGCGGCAGGCGGCGACAGCAGCGAGCACCGAGCCCGCGGCTGTCGCAGAGCGGAACGAAGCGCTAGCTGATGATCTGATAGCCGATGACCGTATATGCGTGCCACGTCCACGTCGAGGTCGTTCCGATCGTGGTCTTCACCGGTCTGACCCAGACCCTGACGCCCTGGAGGCTGGGTGTCAGGAGGCTCTCCCATTGCGCGGGGAGGACCGGGACCGTGATGGTCAGAATACGCGTCGTCGAATTCAGGCGGATGGAGCCGACCACCGTCTGAAGGTCACCGGTCGTGTCCAGAGCGACGGTCATCTCGGTCGGGACCGTGNNAGCTCGGCGTTGGCAAAGACCCTGAGATTGGCCGCGTCAGCCTGGCTGACGGTGGCCATGAAGTCCTGGACGCTCGTGGAACTGGCGGAGGGCAGTCCGTAGAACCACCAGGAGAATGCGTGACCGGTGACGGCGCTATAGGGCAACTGGTGAGCGCAGACCATAAAGGCCGTCATGGCGGGCGCCATGCCCATCGTCCATCCCTGGCAGTAGCCGAATCCGCCGAACGTGAAGCCCGTCGCCGCCATCGACCGGATGGCTCCCTCGTCGTGCGCGCTCTGGACGTTGATCGACTTGGCGACCCTGGGCGTCGCGTTCGGGTCCACGTACTCCACGGACACGCGGAACCCCCGCCGGATGTACTGGAGCACGCTCGTGCCGGTTCCCATCGAGACGCCCGTCTTGAACGTCCACGTGGTGTTCGCATCGACGTAAACGAGGTCCGCGTTCCACATCCAGTTACGGATCGTGGCGGCCGGGCTGACCGCGTTCTTGCGGAGGACCCTGAGCCAGTTGGGTCCGACCCGACGCACGACGCCGTCCGGCGAGAACTGCGGAAGCTTCGTCTCGTCGGTGGAGAAGACGATTCGACGGGCGTAAAGCGTGCCGTCCGCGTTCATGTTGGAGGCGACGAGCGCGTAGTCGCTGGTCGTGACATCCGCGATGCTGGGGATCGCGCCGGGATTGTCGGCATTGACGAAGATCGTGTTGCCGTCGAACCCGAACGAGACGTCCGACCCGTGATCGGTCGTGACGGTGAGGCTCGTGGTGGTCGTCGCCTTCACCTTGCCGATCGTCCGGGCAAACTCGATGTTGCGGAGGTTGGACGGAGCGGGCTTGTGGCGAAGCTGGAGGTTGACGATGACCTTCCCCGATTCCACCACGATCGACAGCGGGTGGGCCAGGTCGAAGTCCACCTGCACGAGGTTGGTCTGGCTGGCGGCCACGGCAATCGCGGGGCTCAGGTCGACGGTGATTTCACCTTTTCCGCTGGGGTCCACGACGGCGATGTCGGCCGGGGAGATGGTGTTGCCGTTGTCATCGACCAGCGTCATCGTCGTCGGATCGGTGTTGATGACGAGCTGGACCCGGTCGTAGTTGCCGACGGGAATCGTCGCCTGGTTCAGGAACTGGGCGACGCCGTTCAGGTCCACGAGGTTCACGGTGGGGGCTACCGGGTTGGCGGCAATAGGCGACCAGACCTGGACGTAGGTGTGGTCCGTCTGGTTGCGAAGACTGATCGACTTGAGCTGAACGGAAACCTGCTGCCAGTCGTCCGAGGGCGAGTCGGTGATGAGCACATTCAGAGGGGCCGTGACGACCGGCGGCGGGGCCGATGTCGATGTTCCGGCCGAGCCACCGCACGACGTGATCACCAGCAGGCCGGCCACGACCAACGCGGCCTGCGTAGCGAAGATATGCAGACGGAAGAAGCGGGTCATGAAATCCTTCCCCCAGTCAGGCGCCGAGTGTTGGTCCCTTAATCCGATAATGATACACGGGGAGGGCAATGCCCTCCACGCCTGACGGCCGTCTCCGGCCGGACTGTGCATCCCGCACTCTTACTTAGACAGGCTATCGACGGGCAGGTTACAAGATCTGCCAAGAACGGCAGGAATTGGTGGGAGTGCTGGGCCCCTGGCGGCTTCTTCAGGCAGCCTGCCGGGTCGCCATGTCCGATCATTGACATCCGGCCACTGCTGTTCGATCGTGATGAAGAAAGGCAGGTGCATCGATGTCCCATCGTCTCTCGCGCACGGCGCTGGCAGCCGCGGCGGTCGCCGCGGTAACGGCCCTGTCCTCGGTCGTATCCACCGGGCAGCGCAGCGGGTTCACGCTCGAGCAGGTGCTCGGGTCGCCCTTTCCGTCGAGTCTGGTCGCCGCCCGGCGCGTGCCGCGCGTGGCGTGGATCTTCAACGCGAGGGGAGTGCGGAACGTCTGGGTGGCCGACGCCCCGTCGTTCAAGGCGCGCCAGGTGACCCGTTACACCGTCGACGACGGGCTCCCAATGGTGGCCCTGGCGATGACGCCGGACGGCGCGACGGTCGTGTACGTCCGGGGCACCGAGACCAACGGGGCGGGGCAAGTGGCCAATCCGCTGCACCGTGTTGTCGAACCGAAGCAGCAGGTCTATGCGGCGGACGTGGACACGGGTGATCCGCGCCTGCTGGGCGAGATGAACTGCGGCGGCGAGGGATGCGAGGACGTCGAGATTTCTCCCGACGGGACGCAGGCGGCCTGGGCCGGGAAGGGGAAGCTGTGGATCGCACCGCTCTCCGGCGCCGAACCCGCCCGGACGATCTTCGTTCGAGGCGACGCGAGCCAGCCGCGCTGGTCACCCGACTCGAAGCGCGTCGTGTTCGTGAGCGGCCGCGGCGACCACNNGGCTGCCCGGCCGCGCCGAGCGCCAGCCCTTGATTCCGCAGACCCCGGTGCCATGGTCCATCCTCGTGGCGGATTCGGTGACCGGGCAGGCCACTGTCGCGTGGCGCAGCGGTCCGGCGCTCGCCGACTCGTTCCCGGAGCTGACCGAGGGGGCGTCGTTCCACTTCGCCGCGTCCGACCGGATCGTGTTCTCCAGCGAGCAGGACGGCTGGAACCACTTGTACTCGGTGAGCGTCAACGGGGGGCCGGCGACGCTCCTGACACCCGGGGCGTTCGAGACCGAGGACGTGTCGCTGAGCGNNTACCGGGTCCGGGCCGGAGCTCGCGAGATGATCGCCGCCGACGCTCTGCCGGCCGACTTTCCGTCCGCCGAGCTCGTCGTGCCGAAGACGGTGACCTTCAAGGCTGAGGACGGGTGGACAATCCACGCGCAGCTGTTCGAGCCGCGCGCGCGCAGCGGTTTGGCGCCCGCGACGCTGTTCATCCATGGCGGGTCGATGCGTCAGATGCTGCCCGGCTTCCATTACATGGACTACTACCACAACGCCTACGCGATGAATCAGTACCTCGCGAGCCTGGGCTACGTGGTGCTGTCGGTGAACTATCGCACGGGGATCATGTACGGGCGCGACTTCCGCGAGGTTCCCGACGGCGGGCCGCGCGGCGTGTCGGAGTACAAGGACATCGTGGCCGCGGGCCGCTACCTGCAGGGGCTCGGCGGAGTGGACCGCACGAAGATCGGGTCCTGGGGCGGGTCCTACGGCGGCTACCTGACGGCGATGGCGCTCGCGCGCAACTCGGACATCTTCAAGGCGGGGGCCGACCTTCACGGCGTGCACGACTGGAACCTCCAGTTCGTGGAGTCGGAGGAACTGCCGAAGGACGCGCCCGATCTCGAAGCGTACCGCGCACTGGCGTTCAAGTCGTCGCCCGACTCGTGGGTCGCGACCTGGACGTCGCCGGTGCTGCTCATCCAGGGCGACGACGACCGAAACGTGCCGTTCTTCCAGACGGTGGACCTGGTTCAGCGCCTTCGCGCCGAGAAGGTGCCGTTCGAGCTGCTGGTCCTGCCCGACGAGATTCACGGGTTCGTGCTCTGGCGCAGCTGGGTGCGGTCGTACGGGGCGTCGGCTGACTTCTTCGAGCGGGTGCTGCGACGCGGCGAGAGGGTGCGTGGGAACCAGTAGGCGCCGGGGAGCCCGAAGCCCTGAGCCTTGAGCCTTCGCGTGGCCTGCCAGCCGTAGCTCGCCGAGGACCTGCGAAGTCATCCGCAGGCGAGCGAAGGCTGGTGCGCCCGGCCCGACTCGAACGGGCGACCTGCGGCTTCGAAGGCCCGCCGTCTGTCTCCCGCGAAAAGTGGCCTAATTCTGCGGATCTTGGCGGGGCAAACGGTTATATATAGCGGTTATTTGAGGGCGCCGCGTACCCGACCTGATGTGCGAATTGTGGCCAAGGATGGCGCGTTTTCGGTTGCTGCGGAACGATCGGTGATAACCGATCGCCCGGCCCTCGCGATTTTCCGGCAGATTTCGCGTATGCCCGGAAGTCGTGGCGCGCAGGCCCCGTAGATTCGTGTGACTGTCGTCCGCTTCGCGCCCAGGGGATCGCGGCATGTCCAGCGCGAGATGAACTGAGGGTTCTTGCGCCCTACTGTACGAACAGCACAGCGCCTACTGTGAGTGGCCCCACAGTCCCCGCGCCGTTTGCAGGAGAACGGCCTGGCTGCAGAATTCGCACCGTTCGTGGCGGCCGCGCATGTCCTTCAGGTCGGTCACCGGCGACGCCCACGGACTGGTCCGCCAGTAGTTGAAGTCACAGGCGGTCTTCCCGAGTACCAGTCGCCGGCCTAATTCGATCGCGAGGTACGCGCCGGCGAACACGGACACGAACGCGAACGGGGCAAGGACTTGGCGGTTGTCGGCGGTGAGCAGTTTGGCTTCGCCGCACAACGCTTTGAACAGGGTGTCATAGGCTTGTCCGCCGAGCGCCTCCACCGGCACGTCGGGATACCTCTCGTGAATCCGGCGGGCTGCGTCGGGGGAGACGAAGTGCTGCGCAATGTCGGTGAGTTCTACGCCAAGTGTCTCCGCCAGGTGTCGCTCTCGCGCCAGTTCGTCGACGCTCTCATAGTAGATGCAGGCGAGACAGGCAGAATCAGTCGGCTGCACGTGATGATGGAAGACGCACTCGATCGCACCGGTGGTCGACGCGTCGAACACCTCGCCCGGTATCTCGAGCTGCAAATGGCGCCTGGTCCGCCGCCTGTCGACGGCCACCACAAGGCGCTTCAACCACATCTCAGTCGACTGCGCCTTGCCGAGATCTTGTAGGGTCTCTCTCTGCGGAATCAGGGTGAGTCGGGGGAAACTCGGTTGAGCGAGATCCGAGAGTCGGCTCGCCTTGGGCAAGCCGATGTCGTTGGAGGTAAACCACACGCAGCGATTCAGGTTCCCCGCGCTCACCGTGTCTGGGTCGACCACGACAAGCGCCCCCGAGACACGAAGGAGCGACAGCGCATAGAGGAAACTGTTACCGATTGCACCGGCGCCGGCCAGATAGGTGCCTGAGAGAACGAAGTCGGCCGTGAGCCAGGTCGGATCCGGGCCGAGGATTGAACTGATCGGAATCGTCAGACCGTTCGACGCAGCCGGCCCAGGAACCTGCAGATGAGCTCCGAACACGGACTTCAGGACCACGCCCGCCGCGTAGCAGGCTGCGAGGACATGAAGAACGGGGTGCGTATCCGGGCACACCACCTCAGTCGGGGCCCACGTTCCGATCACGATGCAATCGCGTGAAATGTGAACCCGCACTGCGCCGGCCCGGCAAGGAGCCGCTGCGCCGATGACGACCTCCGCGGCGACATTGGCGCGGAAACTGTTCAGCGGGGCTTCGACTACTGTACGGCGCAGGAATCTCTGAAGGTGACGAGCGACCGCCATACCTGCTTCGTCCGCGGGGTCGGCGGTGACCGCGATCGCGACGTCGAGTAGCGGCGCGGCTTCTTCGACGTTCACTCCGAGAAGCGAAGCCAGGGTTCGCGCGTTCTCCGTGCGGCCGTCAATCATACGATTATCAGCGCCTCTGCTCCCTCGCTCGGGTTGAGCCGGTGCCACCGGTTGGTCGCACTCAGGCGGTACGCTGCCATCTGAACCGTGAAGCTGCGGACTGAGATGTTGCGCGCGAAGTGCGGCACCACGATCGAGAGCGCGCCGAAATGCCGCACAATCGCCCAGGTGTCGTCGGCCCTGGAGTGGAACGCCCTATGCGGGTGTGAATGTACCTGCGCGGCGACCAAGGTCCCGGTGTCTCCCAGGTGCGCGAGTAAGGCGGACATACCTGAGGGCGGGATCCTGAAGGAATCACGGAACACCTCTTGCACCGGCGCGTACGCTTCCCCAACCACAATGGCGCTCTCCTTCTGCCGCCCCAACCAGAGGACCACGCCTTCCGAGTTCCTAGTCCCAGCAAGGCGCAGGAACGCGAGCGTGTCTTCGACGACGACCACCGGGACTGACAGCGCCGGGGGGGTCATGGTGTGGACTTCAGCCAGCCGTTCCAGATCCGAGTCAAGATGTCGCCTAACTCATAGCCACCGCGAAGCCTGTAGTTGTCCCAGACGTCGGCCGTATGGCTCGGGTGCGTGTGGTACTCGCGCGACCCCGCCATGCAGACGAAGGGTAACCCCGTGGTCGGGTGCTGTCCCTGCTGGAAGATCCCAGGCGGTCCGGTTGGGACCGAGCTGAGCAATTCACCGTCGAACGACCGCAGGGTGATCGAGGGAGGTAATTCGTTCCAATCGTCGCATTGCATGCAAACGCGGAAAGCCACGCGACTCACTCCCTCGAATCCCACGTCAAGACAGGGGAACGTGGCGGAGAACACCGTCCATCGCCGCATCTCCAGTAGGTCGCCCCTGAGGTGCTTCGCCTGGTCGTCGAACAGCGCGATTGACGCCGATCTATTCATTCCCCCCGCCGCCCTCGCGGGGGCCGTAGTCGATCTTCACGGCCTGGGTCAGGTTGTTCTCGAGATAGCTCTTCTCGATATCGAGCTCGCGCCCGCGCACGCGTGCAATCCACCCCACCGTGTCCACGATGTGGAGCTCGCGTGCAGCCTTCTCCAGTTCGTTTCGGACCGGTTGGTGTGCCGCGACCCGCTCACTGCCGGCCGCCGGGTAGCGGCCGCTGGTTGTGACGACGACTACCTCAACGTGTGCCTCGGGTGTTTCACTGGGATGTTGGTCGGTCATACGTATCTCCTTCGACTTTCAGCCGCGGCGCATCTCACCGAAGTACCTAACGGCCGTATT
>PMKG01000034.1 GCA_003157675.1 Acidobacteriota bacterium | reverse complement strand
AAAAAACCCGGTCCGCGACCGGGGTCTTCCCAATAAAAACGCCGCGGGTCTTTCGAGTCCCACGGCCTTATTCGTTGTCAGGGCAGCGCGGAACTCCTCTTAGGAGCTCCACCACCAGTTGTTGGTATGCACTGACATCTTTTTCATAGTGGCACGATGATAGTCGAAAGCAGGGTTCGATGCAAGTGGGCCGGACCGTCAGTTGATGAGGCCCTTGTCGGCGAGCATCCCGATGATCTCATCGACCACGTCGGCCGCCGTCTTTTCGGTTGTGTCTATCGGCACGGCGTCGGCGGCGGGCCTCAAGGGACTCACGGCGCGCGAGGAGTCTATCTCGTCGCGACGGCTGATCTCGCGGAGCACGGTGTCGCGGTCCACCCGGATCCCCTTCTCTTCCATCTCCAGCGCGCGCCTGTGCGCCCTCTCCTCGTCGGAGGCGGTGAGGAAGACCTTCAGCGGCGCGTCCGGCAGGACCGTCGTGCCTATGTCCCTTCCCTCCACGACCGCGTCCCTTCCTTCGACCAGGCAACGCTGCAGCCTCACCATCTCAGTGCGGACGCCGGGCTCCTCCGACACCGGCGAGACACGCCGGCCGCCCTCCTGCGCGCGGATGTCCTCGGTGCCCTCGCGCTCCCCCAGGTAGACCCTCAAGGTCTCCCCGTCCCGCAGTTCCAGCCTGAAGGAGGCCGCAACTCTTCGCGCGATCTCCAGCAACGCATCGCGGTCGTCGGTGCCTACATCATCCTCTAGCGAGAGGAGCGCCACGGCGCGGTACATCGAGCCGCTGTCGACCAGCGTCAGGCCGACCCTTTGCGCGACGCCGAGCGCGACGGTGCTCTTACCCGCGGCCGCCGGGCCGTCGATGGCCAGGTGCAGCCGGCCTTCGGAGTCCGTCGACATCAGCGGTTCTCCTCCTTAAGGCGGCGCAGGGCCTGGGCGAATCCGGGGTAAGAGATCTGCGTCCACTCCCAGCCCTGCACGACCGTAACGCCCTCCGCCGCCAGAGCGGCCACGGCGAACATCATCGCGATGCGGTGGTCACCCCGGGAGCCGACCCGCGTTCCCCGCAGCCTGACCGGCCCTTCGATCGCCATCCCGCCGGTGATCTCCTCGACCCGGGCACCCATGGCCTGCAGGCCCTGGACCGTGCCCCTGATCCTGTCGGACTCTTTGTACCGGAGTTCTCCCGCTCCCTTTATAGTCGTCCTGCCTTCCGCCGCGCAGGCGACCAGGGCCAGCAAGGTGATCTCGTCGATGGAGAGCGCGACCTCCCGCGGTGACACGTCGATCGCCGTGAGCGGACCGTGTTCAACACGGACATCGCCGGTCGGCTCGCTCCCGCCGTCGCCGGGGGTCACCTTCAGTCGCGCTCCCATTCGCTCGAGCATACCGAGGAAATGCGTCCTGGTCGGGTTGAGCCCCACCCCGGACACGGTCAGCGCGGAACCCGGCACCATCAGGGCTGCTGCGATGAAGAACGCGGCCGAGGAGAAGTCTCCCGGGACCCGCAGGTCGAAAGCCTCAGGGACGCCCGGCGTGACCGACACCGCGCTTCCCTCGCCAGCGACTTCTATCCCGGCAAGCCGCAGCATCCTCTCGGTGTGGTCTCGCGTGGGAACCGACTCAGTGACCGTGGTCGTGCCCCGAGCACCCAGTCCCGCCAGCAGGACGGCGGACTTCACCTGGGCGCTCGCGACCGGAGGCGCGTAGGTCACCGCCTGCAGGCTGCCGCCCCTCACGGTAAGAGGAGGGTGGCCAGCCTCGTCACTGGCCTGGCACTTCGCCCCCATCGTCACCAGGGGCTCGATCACCCTCCTCATCGGGCGCCTGTTGAGGCTCTCGTCGCCTGTCAGCACGGCCGCGATCGGACTCGTGGCCAGGGCGCCCGCCATCAGCCTCATGGTCGTGCCAGAGTTGCCGCAGTGGAGCGGACCCGCCGGGGCCTTGAACCCGCCCACGCCCATCCCGGCTACTTCGAGCACCCCATCCGACGCCACGATCTTCACCCCCAGCGCGCGGAGGACCTCCAGAGTGCTGGCGCAGTCGGCGGCCTCGCTGAAACCTCGGATATTGGTGGTGCCGCGCGCGAGCGACCCGATGATCGCCGCCCTGTGTGATATCGACTTGTCGCCCGGCACGATGACCGTGCCGGCAAGCGCGCCGGAAGGCTCGAACCTCTCGTCCATCGCTAAGCCTTCCCCACCGAGACACGGTAGCCCAGTGACTCCAGGTGGGAGCCGGCCTCGCGGGCGCGTTCCGCGCCCAGGACCTTGAGCGTGAGAACCCCCGTCTCGCCCTCGAGCGGGTGCACGATCGTGATGTCTTCGATGTTTATGCCGATGGAGCCGACGGCGGTAGTGATGCGGCTGATGACCCCGGGCTCGTCGGTCACCGGCAGCGAAACGCCGTAGAGCTCGGCGGCCTCGATCCCCGATTTCGCCAGAAGGTCCTCGCGTGAGGCGCGGGCTGCCACGAAGAACGCGCGCAGGGCCTCGTCGTCCTCGCGCCGCAGCACGTCGAGCAGCCAGCCGACGCTCTGACTGTAGTCCGAGAGCCGCTCCACTATGAACGCACGGTTCTCGCGCGCGATGTCCAGCCACAGCTCCGGGTTGCTGGCGGCGATGCGGGTCATGTCCCTGAACCCTCCAGCCGCGATCATGTACGTGCTCTTGATGTTCTGCTGCTCGCGCGCGGCGAGCTCCATCAGCAGCAGAGACAGCATGTGGGGCACGTGGCTGACCGTCGCCATCGCACGGTCGTGGGACTCGGGGTCCATCGATATCACTCTGGCCCCGATCGAGGTCAGAACAGCGTGGACCCTCGCGAGTGCGTCGGGGTCGGTCTCGGGTGTGGGAGTGAG
>PMKG01000065.1 GCA_003157675.1 Acidobacteriota bacterium | reverse complement strand
GCAGGCGATGACGAGCGACCTCGAGCTGAGCGTCGAAGAGAACCTCCTGATCTTCGCGAAGCTGTATGGCGTGCCCCGTCTGCGGCGGGATCGCCTGATCCGCGACCTGATTGCCTCGGTGGAGCTGACCGAGTGGGCCGACAAACCGGTCAAGAACCTCTCGGGGGGCATGCGCCGCCGGGTGGAGATCGCGCGCGGGCTGGTGCACGAGCCGCGCGTCTTCTTCCTCGACGAGCCGACGACCGGTCTCGACCCGGTTTCGCGCGTCGCAGTCTGGGAGATGCTCGGGCGCATCAAGGCCGACCGGGGCCTGACGCTGCTCCTCACCACGCACTACATGGACGAGGCAGATAAGCTCTGCGACCGGGTCGCGATCGTCGATCACGGCCGGCTCATGGCGCTCGACTCGCCCATGAAGCTCAAGGCGTCGATCCCCGGGCGGAATATCCTCGAGGTCAGCTTCTCGGCGACGCCCGACGGGTGGGTGGACACGCTGGCCGCGCTGCCTGGCGCCGAGAGCGTGAGCGGCCAGGACCATGTCTACCGGATCGCCTCGGCCAACGGACCGGCAACGACGATGGCGCTGATGGAGAGGGCGGCGGGGGCTGGCGTCGCCGTGCAATCGCTGTCGGTCCAGAGCACCTCGCTCGACGACGTCTTCGTGCACTACACCGGCCGCGCCCTTCGCGACCAGTTGCAGGACGCCCCGGCGTACGACTCGAGCTTCCTCCGGAGGCGGTAGCAGGAGGGTCATGCATCGCACCTGGGCCATCATCGAACGCGAGTTGCGGCGCTTCCGCCGCAGCCCGACGCTGATCGTCGTCTCGCTCGTCTTCCCCGTCGTCCAGCTCGTGGTGCTCGGTTACGCCTTCGGGGGCAACGTCAAGCAGTTGCGGGTGGGCGTGGTGGACATGGACCACGGCGTGCCCGCCGTCGAGATCCGCGAGTTGTGCGGCGCGATCGCGGCCAACGCGCGCACCTTCGACACGGTGATGTACGACGACCAGGGACGGGCGATGCGCGATCTGCGGGACGGGCGGATCAACGGGGTCCTGACGATCCCGCCGAACTTCTCCCGGCGGGTGCTCCAGGGGAACAACCCGCGCGTCGCGCTCATCGAGGACAACACCGATCGGTTCGTGTCCTCGGCGCTCGCCGCCAGCCTGGGCGGTGTCGTGTCGGCCTTCAACCAGCCGGCCACCGGCGAGCCGCGCCTCTCGAGCCAGGCCACGCTGGATGTCGTCGAGGTGTACCCGTACGTGCCCTACATCCAGTACCTCCTGCCCGGGTCGATCGTCATGTCGATCTTCATGATGGTGATGATCGGCGGGGGAATCATCTTCATCGACGACAAGGCGCGGGGGCTGCACGAGGGCTACCTCGTCACTCCGATTACGAAGCTCGAGCTCGTCGCGGGCTTCAACCTGTCGGGCACGATCAAGGCGGTGATTGCCGGCACGGTGCTGATGCTCGTCGGGTCGGTCATCGCGGGCATCCCCGACCCGTTCGCGCCGCTCCGCCTGCTCAGGCTCTTCGTCGTCATCCTCGTCACCGCGTTCGCGCTGATCAGCCTGATGTTCCTCCTGATGGTGCGCGTCAACGATCCGCTCGTGCCGCGCGCGACGTTCGGGGTGCTCAACACGCTCCTCTTCTTCCCGAGCGGGGCCGTCTATCCGCAGCAGGGCTTTCCGGCGTGGATGCAGGTGATCGCCGTCGCGGACCCCTTCACGTACGCCGTTCACGCCCTCAAGAGCGTGCTGCTGAAGGACACGGGGATGAGCGCGATCACGACGGACATCGGCTACCTCGTCGTGTTCTCGGCCGTCGCGATGACGGCTGCAACGATGCTCTTCAAACGGACGCTGTGAGTCGGCGAAGGGAGGCGACCCCGCGCCTCGGCCCCTCGGCGCAGGTATACTTGGCGCCATGGCCGTCAACCTCTACGCCGCGTGGATCGGGTTCGCGTTCGGGTGCGTGGCCGGGGCCGTCACGGGCTTGTTCTTCCACGAGAGACACTGGCTCGGCGGCTATCCATCGTGGCCGCGGCGCCTGATCCGCCTGGGTCACATTTCGTTTTTCGGCATCGGCCTGCTGAACCTCGCCTTCGCCCTGACCGCCCGGGCGGTCGGCGTGGATGCGGGGCTGACGGTCGCCTCGAACCTGTTCCTCCTCGGGGCCGTCACCATGCCGCTCGTCTGCTATCTCGCGGCGTGGCGTGTCACCTTCCGGCACCTCTTCTTCATACCTGCCCTGTCGATCACCTGTGGCGTCGTCCTGTTCACCTGGAGGCTGCTCGCGCCATGAACATCGCCCTGGTCGCCATGAGCGGGATTCGCGCGTGCGACACGGAATTGCTGCGCCTCGGGCTCACGCTGCCCGGCTTCGTCGAGCGCAGCAAGACGATCGCGTCGCTGCCCAGCCTGGGCCTGCTGACGCTGGCCGGCATGACGCCGAGCCGCCATGCCGTCTCCTACATCGAGGTCCCCGACATCGTCCAGATAGGGGAACTCCCCTCGGGGTTCGACCTCGTTGCCATCTCGACTTACAGCGCCC
>PMKG01000077.1 GCA_003157675.1 Acidobacteriota bacterium | reverse complement strand
GACACGCGAACGCTACCGGGAACGCCTGGAGGATGAAGCCACACGGGCGTACTTGGGCGCGGAGGAGCATATCGAGGGCGCGCCGCCATCGCCCGATATTCGACGGGTCCTGGTACGCCACCCCGATCGCCGTTCGGTCGAGCGGCGTGTCGCCGGAGTGCGTGAAGTGGAAGATGAACTCGTGACAGTCGTTGACGAAGCGGGGGCTGTTGATCGGCTTGTAGTGGCCGACCGCCAGATCGCGGGTCAGGCCGGCACCGGCGCCCGCCGCGCCCCGCTCGATCACGATCGACTTCACCCAGTGAATCGTGTTCTGGAGGCGCAGGCAGGGTCGCACGGTCTGTGCGATGTCCATCGCCACCCAGGGGTCCTTCGGTTTCGCGCCGACGTTCAGGAACAGCGAACCGCCCGGCGCCAGCACCGTGGCCACCTCCCGCACCCACTGCCCGGTCCACCGCAGGTAGTCCTCGCGCGGCAGCGTGTCCTCGTACGACCGGTAGCGAGTCCCGAGATTGTAGGGCGGCGAGGTGACGACGGCGTCAATCGACGCGCGGTCCAGGGCTGGCAGCACGTCGAGGCAGTCACCGAGAAAGAAACGGAGCGACGCACGACCGCGCCGAAGCTCCGCGTACGGCTGGATTCGTGATGGCTTCACCGTGAGACGGTCCTAGGACGCTCGCGCCACGGCCACCAGAGGCAACGCCGGGTCAGCCCCGGCGCGGACGCGCGGAATCGCATGATTGCGGCGGTGCGCGTGCTCGGTGCACCCGTCGCCCTTTTCCTCCACGTACACGACTTCCCGGTCACCCGCCAGCTCGAAATACCGGCCGACGACGCAGCCGCAGGCGAGGGTGGAAAACCCGAGAAGCCGGACGAGGCTCATGACGGACTCCTTGGACGGATACCGCGAAGTGACGCAGAAGGGGCAACGGGTGGGTAGCTCCTTCTGCGGGCTCGGCGCTCTCCACGGCATCCGTCGCAAACGACGCTAGCAACCGGCGTGCCGGGCGCGGCGGAGCCTGTTCGGGGACGGGCCACCTGGGCGCGCTAGCCCGACCTGGCTGAATTGCACACTTTCTTGTAAGGTCCGCCGGCCCGTCGACGGGTGGATTCGGCGCGACAGGGTGATGGAGCAACCCGATTTGGATCGGCCACCCCAAGAATTTGGATCCCACCGAATTCTGGTGCCTTGACACAGCCCCGGCCGCGGGCGATAGTCCCAGCACTTGGCTGTTCGTCATCTGGCTCGCCGGGCGCTGAGACGTCCGGACCGGGGGGAGGGTCCATGTCCGACCCGCGCATCGTTCTCTACGCCACCTCCACCTGCCCGCACTGCGCCATGGCGCGCGAGGCCATCCGGGCGTCCGGCGAGTCGTGGGAGGAGCGGGACCCGACGTCGAACAGTGACACACTGATGGAGTTGCTGGTGTGCGCTGCGTCGGCCACCGTGCCGACCCTCCTGATCGGCAACCGGGCGCTGGTGGGGTTCGACCAGGACCGGTTCGAGCAGATGCTGAGCCAGGCGCCGTTCGAGCCCCCGGTGAGGCCTCCCGAGACGCCGGAGGAGATGGAGGAGGCCGACCCGGACCCGGCGGAGTAGGCGCAGAGGGCTCAGGGCTCCAGCAACCCCTCGGAGATCCCACGTGCCTGAGCCCTGAGTCCTGAGCCCTGAACCTATTCAAGTCCAGCCGCCCGACCGAGAAAGAGAATAGAGGGCTTGCGCGCCGCGCCGGTTCTGTTACAATTCTGCGTATCGTATTGCACCCGTTGCGCTTGTTGCCCAAATTGCCCATGAATCGCCATTGCCGCTCGACCGGGTTTACCACCACGGTGGCTTTAGTCTGCCTGCTGGGCGGATTCTCGTCCGGCCAGGTCATTGCCGGCTCGATGGCTCAGCCATCGAAGAAACCCCTGGTGCGATCGGCCCAGAGGCCCATCGTCAAGCCGGCGTACTCGGCGCAGTCGTCCAAGGCGCGCGCCGACGCGCTCTCGAAGGCCCGCATCGCGGCTCGCGTCAAGGCGGCTCGCGAGACGACAGTACCGCGTTTCAAGACCGACGCCACCGGCACGGTCGTTCCCGACCTGCACGCGGCGGCGGCCATCATCTACGACCCGCAGACCCACCAGGTCATCTGGGAAGAGAACTCCCACGATCAGCGGTCGATTGCCAGCATCACGAAGGTCATGACGGCGGTCGTCCTCATCGAGAGCGAGCCCGACATGGCCCAGGTGGTGTCGGTGGACCGGACCGACACGACGGCCGCCTCGGTGACGCACCTGCGCGCCGGGCAGCAGGTGTCGGTGCGCGACCTGCTGCACCTTCTTCTCATCTCGTCGGACAACGCGGCCGCCCGCGCGCTGGCGCGCGTGTCGCCCTGGGGACCGGCCGGCTTCGTGGCGCGGATGAACGAGAAGGCGATCGAGCTCGGGCTGCAGAACACGAGCTACGCCGACCCGTCGGGCCTCGACGCCGACAACGTGTCGTCGGCGTATGACATGGCCAGGCTGATTGCCTACGCGTCGAGCGACGAGCGGATTTCGGAGATCATGCGCAAGCCCGAGTCCACCGTGATGCTCTCGCGGCGGCCGGTCACGATCCACAGCACCGACCAGCTTCTCTCGCGCGCCGACATGGAAGGAAACGTCCTCGGCGCCAAGACGGGCTTCATCGGACGGTCGGGCTACTGTCTGGCCACGCTGCTCAAGATGCCGCAGATCAACCAGCCGGTGGCGGTGGTGGTGCTGGGCGCCCGCTCGAACGCCGCGCGCTTTGCCGAGGTGCGCAACCTGTTCACCTGGCTGACCACCAAGGCACAGGACCTGCTCGTCAAGAAGGACCACGAGGAGCCGGGCCCCGAGTCCCCCGATCAGCCTCCGTACCCGCGCTGAACCGCCGCCGCGTCCAGCGGCAGCGTCGCCACCGAATCCAGGGCCAGCATGACCGGCCGTCCGCCGACCGGAGCGTTGTACGCCTTGATGTAGCGGCGGCAGGCGTCGCAGGCATAGAGGCGATAGAGGCCGTCGCTGCTGCTGAAGGAGGGCAGGAGGGCCGGGTCGGCGTTTCCGCAGTAGGGACAGGTTGGCGCGTCGAAACGCCAGCGGGCGGTGCAGCGGCCGCAGATGAGGATCCGGTCGCCGGTCGACGTCAGAACTCCGAATTCCGGCTCACCGCCGCACAGCGGGCAATAGGCGTGGGTCCAGGTGCTGAAATCCGCGCGCTGCTGCACCACCTCGGCGCACCGCGCGAGGAACGGGCGCATGGCCAGGCCGAGCACTTGGTCGAGCACCTCGGTCGGGACGGGAAGCGCCGGAGGCAGTTCGTCCCTCCGGCGCCCGGGCGCCGCCGCGGTCTCGAACCAGCGGACGACGACCGGATCGAGGGTGTTGCCCGCGCGGGAGAGCAACAGGAGCACCTCGTGGTGGTCGGGCTCGATCGCGCCGAAGCGGAGCAGGAGATCGGCGGTCTGGCGAAAGACGAGGCGGAAATCCGACCAGTCGAGCGGGATGTCCTCGAAGCGCAGAAGCGGCTTGCCTGCCGTGTGCTGCGTCTTCAGCCAATCGGGCGCGACCTCGATCCACGGCGTCGGGACGCGGACCTGGACGCGGTGCTGGAGCTGGAGCAGGGCGATGTGGAGATCGGCGGCTTCCGAGAGCTCGGGCTGGCGGAGCTTGAGGCGTTTGAGCTCGGTCAACTCCCGCGATTCGGCTCGCGGAGGGCGCACATGGGGCTCAGGCACGGGGGGATCTTAGCATTGGTGCCGGCTCAAGGCTCAGAGCTCAAGCAATTCCGCTGCCAGCTAGTCTGGTCCCGCTCTCCGATCGTGATCCGCTGCCAGCTACCTGCCTCGCTTGCCCAGCGCCACCTCTCTCGCCGCCTCCTCCGGTCGTCCGACGCGGTTGTAGAGGTCCGCGAGCACGAAGTGCGCGAGCGGCGACAGCTCCGGCCGGAGCCTCAGCGAGACGCTCTCGCGCGCGAGGCCGATCGCCTCTGGAAGGTTGATCCCGGCGTCTAGGTAGGCCTTGGCGAGGAACAGCTTGCCTTCGGCGAAGTACGGGTTCTGATCGATGGCCTGTTTGAGGGCGGCAATCTGCGCCGACCGGTTGCCCAGCCTCTCGTAGAGCGCGGCGAGATTGAACGCGGCCTTGAACGCGTTCGGATGGAGTTCGAGTTCCTTCTTGTACTCCACCTCGGCGCTCGACAGGTCGTTGCGCGACTCGGCGATGAGGGCGAGGTTGTAGTGCGCCAGGCGCACGTCNNCCTGCCGCGTATAGCGCTCGGCCGTCGCGGTGTCGCCGTGCTGAAACGCGATCACGCCGAGCGCGTTGACCGCCGTGGCTTCGCGCGGGTCCAGCCGAAGCGCTTCCTGGAAGTTCTGTACCGCGCGCGCCTCGTCTCCCCGGTCGAGGTAGATCTCGCCGATCTGGTACAGCACGCGGGCGTTGGACGGGTCGATCGTCCGGTAGTGCTCGTAGCCGGCGAGAGCCGCCTCGTCGTCGCCCATCTGGCGATAGGCGTTCGCCATGTTGAAGACCGGGAGGTCGTAGTCGGGCTTCAGCGTCAGGGCGCGTTTGAAGCACGCGATGGCTTCCGGGAAACGCCGCAGCCGGGAGTTCAGGTTTCCGAGGTTGAACCAGGCGTCGATCACGTTCGGATCGACGGCCAGGACGCGCTTGTACATGGCGATGGACTTCTCGGCGGCCGCCGCGCTCGACCTGTCGCTTTGCGCGATGTCGCGCGCGTCGCTCATGAGATTGAACAGCCCGATCTTGTCTTTTGGGTCGGCGCGTTCGCTCTTCGGTCCCGACACGGTGGCGACGAACGAGCCGACGTAACCGAGAGCCGCCAATCGGGCGCGCGCCTCCGGATCGACTTCCGGTGCCGCCTTCGCCACCGAGTCGTCGCGGGGGGCGTCCCGCTCGATCTCGCGCAACCGGGCGATCATCCCGTCGGCCACCGTCCGCCGCTCCGCGTAGAGGTTCGTCGTCTCGTGCGGGTCTCGCGCCAGGTCGTAAAACTCGGGCCGGGGAGCGTCGATGGCCTTGTAGCGGCCTACGCGCCACGCGCGAAGTTCGCTCCACCCAAAATGATGCAGCGGATAGAGCGCCTCGGCGTACCCTTCGAGGTCCATCGTGCTGCGGGCGCCGGTCATCAGCGGCGCCAGGCTCACGCCGCGGATGCCTGTCGGAGCCGGAATCCCCATCAGGTCGAGAACGGTTGGCATCAGGTCGACCGAGCGGACCGGGTCGGCCACGCGGCGGCCCCGGGCCTTCTCGAACGGCGCCCTGATGATGAACGGGACGCGCGTCGTGGCCTCGTAGACGAAGAACGCGTGCGTCGCCTCGCCGTGCTGGCCGAGGCTCTCGCCGTGGTCGCCGATCACCGCGATCACCGTCTTCTCCATAAGCCCGTTGCGCTCGAGGAAGTCGATCACGCGGGCAATCTGCGAATCCATGAACGCGATCGCCCCAAGGTACGGGTGGTCGGCGTAGCGGGTCTTGAAGGGCTCGGGCGGCTCGTACGGCGCGTGGGGATCGTAGAAGTGCAGCCAGGCGAAGAAGCGCTGGTCCTTCACCTTCTCGAGCCAGGGCAGGGCCCGGTCCACGACCTCGTTTCCGGGCCGCCGGATCTCACCCATGTGGGCGCCGCGAGATTCGGCCAGGTCGAACTGGTCGTAGTACATGTCGAACCCCTGGCCGATGCCCCACCTTCGGTCCAGGACGAATGCCGCCACCACCGCGCCCGTCTGAAACCCGCGGCGCTTGAGCAGCGTCGCGAGCGTGAGCTGCTTGGGCGAGAGAAAGAAGCCGCCGTTGTCGCGAACGCCGTGGTCCGGCGGAAACTTCGACGTGAAGATACTGCAGTGGGCCGGGCACGTCAGAGGCGCCACCCCCATCGTGTGCTCGAAGAGCACGCCTTCGCTCGCGAGCCGGTCGATCGTCGGCGTCTCCACCCCCTCGTAGCCGTAGGCGCCGATCCGGTCGGCCCGGGTCGTGTCGAGCGTGATGACGAGCAGGTTCATGCCGTCCGGGCGGACGCCGCCCGTCGGTCGCCCGAGATCCAGGCGGGTGGCGCTCTCGGCCGAGCGGTTGGCGACGAACCACCAGCCGCCGCCCGCGAGCAAGGTAACGACGGCGAGACCCAGGGCAGCGAACAGGAGGCGGCGAGACCTGGCTGCGGGGCGGACGCGTTTCTTTTCACGAACCATGGCGTTCGACGTCCCTTCGGTACCTGAGCCTGGAGTCTTGGGCCCGGTCTTCCGTGCCTGAGCCATGAGCCTTCTCCAAGCGGTCCCGCCATGCTCTCGCATCCCGCCGAGTTGCGTCAACCTGCACGATGCAGACAGCGGCGCCCGGCCCCAGTCTCTGAGCCCTGAGCCCTGAGCCTTGAGCCTCTGATAAGTCATTCACCCGACTCAGCATTTGGGATATACTCCCCGCCGTCGTCGGCTCGGACGATGAACCTGCATGGCTGCTAGCCAATTCGGGGAGGAGGTGCGAGAGGTGAAACGTCAATTCCCACAGTGGCGTCCTCTGGGGCGAGTGGTGGCGCTCGCGCTCATTCTGGCCGCCATCCCGCTGCCATGCCTGGCAGGGGAACCGGACAAGGCGGCTCCACCGCCGGGGCTGAAAGCGTCGATCGCCAGGGCGGCGGCGACTGGAAGCACGGCGCTCGAGCAGGCCAAGCCGACGGCGCCTGACAGGGCCAAGCTTGGATCGACGTCGTTCTTCAAGAGCCCTGCCGGCATCGCGACACTCGTTGTGGTCGCCCTCGGCACCGGCTTTGCCATCTACACGGCGAAGCACGACCGGATTCACTCGGTCATTCGCGCAACGCAGTAGACGAGGAGGCACAAGATGAAGAAATGCGTGATGCTTGCCCTCCTTGTCGCGTTCGTGGCCTGCGGCAGCTTCGTCGGCGCGCAGACCCTGACCGGGACAGTGGCGGGAAAGATAACAGACGAGCAGGGGGGCGTGCTCCCCGGCGTGACCGTAACACTGACGGGCCGGACCGGCTCGCAGACGCAGGTGACCGACGCCAGGGGGGAATACCGGTTCCTCGGCCTGACGCCGGGCACGTACAACGTCAAGGCTGAGCTCCAGGGGTTCCGGCCGAAGGAGCAGGCGGGCGTCGAAGTCGGGCTCAGCAAGACGGCCGAGGTGAGCCTGGCGATGTCGGTCGGCGGCCTGACCGAGACGGTCGATGTCGTGGCCAACTCCGTCATGATCGACACGACGACGACGGCCACCGACACCAACATGTCGCAGGACCTGCTGTTCAGCATGCCGATCTCGCACAACAACCCGGCCGTCAGCATCCTGGCGTACATGCCGGGGGTGACCGACGGGTCGGCGTTCGGCGGCGCGTCGGACGGCGCCAACTCGCTCATGCTCGGCGGCGTCGACACGCGCGACCCGGAGGGCGGCACGGCGTGGACCTTCTACAACTACAACATCATCGACGAGGTCCAGGTGGGTGGCCTGGGTCAGACGGCCGAGTACGGCGGGTTTACCGGCGCCGTGATCAACACGATCACCAAGTCGGGCGGCAACCGCTTCTCGTCGCTGTCCGAGTATCGCTACACGAACAACAACGGGTTCTTCTCCACCAGCAACGCCAACTCGAGCTTCATCGCCCAGAACCCCTCGCTTGGAACCAGCGTCCAGGTGCTGAGCATGAAGGACTACACGGTGCAGCTCGGCGGGCCGATCAAGAAGGACAAGATTTTCTTCTTCGNNAGACGTTCCAGCCGACGTCGAATGACAACATCATCACGTCGCTGCAGTACGACCAGTACAACCAGACCGGCCGGACCGGGTTCATTCCCGGGTACGCGATCAGCAACCACAACCAGACCATCGACCAGGACTCGCCCGAGATCATTTACAACATCAATTACCGCAAGGTCTTCAACGCGTCGACCTTCCTCGAGGCGAAGTTCATGGGCTGGTGGGGCTACTACGACCTCAACCCGGTCAGCCAGGCTCCGACGCACTACGACGGCGGGACCGGCGCGTACTCGGGCGGCGCAGGGTACACGGCGCAGTACGACCGCACCCGGAATCAGTTGAACGCGGCCGTCTCGAAGTACGCGCAGTTCGCCGGCACGCACAACTTCAAATTCGGGATGGAAATCGAGCGCAGCTCCATCCGCG
>PMKG01000266.1 GCA_003157675.1 Acidobacteriota bacterium | reverse complement strand
GGCCTCCATCTTCTGCGACTGCAGGTACTGCGCCTCGAGCTGACGCTGATCGGTGACGTCGATGAGGATGCCCTGGCGAATCGTGCGTCCGTCGGACTCCTCGATGACCGAAGTGCGCTCCTCCAGCCATCGCACCACGCCGTCGTCGGTCCGGATCCGGTAGTCCCGGCGCATCCGCCGGAGGCCGGCCGCGAGGTCGCGCGCCGATTCGTTCGTGATCCGCTCCAGGTCCTCGGGCAGCACGATGTCGGTCCACCGCACGTGGCCCGCATGNNATGGAAATCGTCAGCCGCGTAGCCGAACTGCGCGATGTTGTCCGACACGTACTCGACTCCCCAGTCCTCCCCCGGCCGCCAGCGCACGAGGATGACCGGGCTGTGCGCGACGATGACCGACGTGCGGGCCAGCGCGGCGGTGCGCTCCTCGACCAGCGCCTCGGTCCGCGCCTGGTATTGCCGCCGGACGCGCTGGCGCCAGGTGAACACGAAGACCACGGTCATCGGGACCAGGCTCAGCACGAGTCCCGAGCCGAGCCAGAGCCGGCGCTCCGGCTCGAGCGGGGCCGTCCACCCCTCGCTGGGCTGACCGGCCATCTCCCACCTCCCGTCTGGCAGGTCGATCACCTGGACGACCGGTTGTCCGGCGAACGGCTGGCTCGGGGCGAGCACCGCGGGCCCTCCGCGAACGCGAACCGAGACGAGCAGGTCGGGCGTGGGCGGGACGAGGCCCGCTTCGGAGAGAATCGGCCGGAGATCGAGCGCCATCGCCACCAGGCCCCAGACCTTCCCGTTCGAGCGGACGGCCCGCCTGGCGACGAGGCCGACGCCGCCCTGGACGAGGCTGACCGGCCCGGTCAACACGAGGCCCCGTCCCTCGAGCGCCCGCATCGTGTCGGCGCGGATTTCGGGCCTCTCGTCGAGCAGCAGGTCGTAGCCGACCACCCGCTCGTTGCCTTGGGTCGGCGAGACGAAGACGTACGCCGACCCGCGCGCCACCGCCAGGTTGCGGACGCCCGGCACGATCGCTCTCAGTCGTGTCGCGAAGGGGGCGGCCTGGCCGGTCAAATCGGGCGAGCCGAGATGAAGTTCCACGAAGGCCTGGAAGGTGTCGAGCAGTGCGAGCCGGCGCTGGAGCGCGGAGACCAGGGCGTTGCTGCGCGTGCTGAGCACGACCCGCACGTCTGCCTGGAGTTCACGGAGCCGCTCGTCATCGAGCCACCGCCCCAGCTGGTACCAGTTCACTCCGAACAGCAGGCCGGCCAACAGGGCGGCCACCGCCGCCGTCCCACGCGGCCCCGCCCAGCCCTGCCGCCAGCTTGTCGACGCCGATCGAGTCTTCGCCATGGCGCGATGCCGTGAACTCGGTCCCGCTGGTTCCCGCCACCTGGAGTGATCCGCCCGACAGAAGCGCTTGTGAGGTGGATCATAATAGTCGACGGGGCCATCCGAGCGACAATTCTGCGAACGGCGCCACGCCGTCATGGAGGAGACGATGTCCGAGTCCTGGTCAGATCTGCTGATGAACGATCACCAAACGACCGAGCGGGTCCTCGAGGCGGTCTCGAAGGCGCTGTCGGGTCCCTCGGCCCCGGAGGTCGGCCTGATGCAGGACGCGGCGCGCTACTTCCGCGAGTACGTCGACCTCTGCCACAACAAGAAGGAGGAGCAGCATCTCTTCCCGCTCATCGAGCAGCGAGGCGTTCCGCGCCAGGGAGGTCCGCTCGCCGTCATGCTGTCGGAACACGACGACAGCCGGACGCTGCTGCCGCGGCTCCTGGCGCTCATCGACGCCTATTCGGCCGGCCGCGGCTCCGTGCTCGACGAGCTGCGACAGGTCTTCGACGAGTACTCCACGCTGCTCAGAAGCCACTTCTGGAAAGAGAACGACATCCTCTATCCGATGGCCCGCCGCGTCATGAGCCCGGCCGATGCCGAGGCGGTCGTCGCGGGCATCGCCGCGACGGAGGCGGCGCTCGGGAACGAGACTCGCGCCCGGTACTACGCGCTCGCCGAACGAATCGTCACCGGCGGCGGCGGCGAGGATCTCTCGTTCGGCGTTGAACGCGAGGTGATGGCCGCGATCCTGAACACGCTGCCGGTCGAGCTGTCGTTTGTCGACAAGGACGACAACGTCCGATACTTCTCCCACGAGAACGGCACGAAGATCTTCCCGCGGACCAGGGGCGTCGTCGGCATGGCCGTCCAGAACTGCCATCCCGAGAAGAGCGTCCATTTGGTCAACCAGATCCTCGCCGACTTCAAGGCCGGCAAGCGGTCGGTGGCGGAGTTCTGGATCGAGATGGGCGGACGGTTCATCCACATCCGCTACTTCCCCGTGCGCAGCCCGCAGGGCGATTACCTCGGCACGCTCGAAGTCGTGCAGGACGCGGCGGGCATCCGGGCGCTGAAGGGTGAACGTCGGTTACTCGACGAAGCCTGACCCGTCACCGACGAGAGCCCGTCGAGCCATCGCTCGTACGCGGCGCGATACTGCGAGGCGGTCGCCGGGTCCGGTTCGAACCGCGCACGAACCCGCAGCCCAGCCAGGCTCTCGCGCACGGTGGTGAAGATCCCGGCGCCGACACCGGCGGCCCGGGCAGCCCCCTCGGCCCCGTCGGTCGCCATGAGTTCGACGACGGCGCCGGACGTGTCCGCGAAGGCGCGCGAGAACAGGTCGCTGAGGAACAGGTTCGCGTGGCCGGCGCGGACCGCCGTGACGGCGATCCCCATTCCGCGCATCACGTCGAGGCCGTAGTTCAGCGCGAACACGATCCCTTCCTGCGCCGCCCGCAGCAGGTGCGCCGTCGAGTGCCGGTTGAACGCTAGGCCGAGCGCCGCGCCCCCAGGATCGGCATTCTCGAGCGTCCGCTCGGCCCCGTTGCCGTACGGCAGCACCACCAGGCCGTCCGAGCCGATGGGGGCCTGGAGCGCGAGACGATCCATCTCCTCGTACGACAGGCCCTGCGCCATGGTCCGTTTCAACCAGCTGTAGAGCGACCCGGATCCATTGACGCAGAGGAGGACGCCGTAGCGCGGCGCGTCGGGCCGGTCCGTCACGTGCAGGAACGTGTTGACGCGTGAGCGAACGTCCCATGCGGGGCTGGCGCCAATCCCGTAGACCACGCCGGACGTCCCGGCCGTCGCCGCCGCCTCACCCGGGTCGAGCACGTTGAGGGCGAAGGCATTGGCCGGCTGATCGCCGGCGCGGAAGGTCAGCGGCGTGCCGGCGGGCAATCCCAGCTCCTCCGCCGCCGCCGGCGTCAGGACACCCTGTTCTCCGAACGTCGGGACCAGCTCCGGAACGAGCGAGGGCGACAGATCAAGGGCTTCGAGCACGTCGTCCGACAGATGTCGTTCGAGGAAGTCCCACAGGACGGCCTCCGACAGGCCGGAGGCGGTGGTCGCCACGCGCCCGGTCAGGCGCATGGCCACGTAGTCGCCCGGCAGCATCGCCTTGTCGATCGAGGCGAACTGGTCAGGCTCGTGCTCCTTCACCCAGCGGAGCCGCGACGCCGTGAAGTTCCCCGGCGAGTTGAGCAGGTGCGCGAGGCACGTCTCGTGACCGAACAGGTCGAACGCGCGGCGCCCGATGTCGACCGCCCGCCCGTCGCACCAGATGATGGCCGGCCGGAGGACGCGCTGCCGACGATCGACCACGACGAGGCCGTGCATCTGGTACGACAGCCCGATCGCGGCCACCGAGGAACCGCCGATCCCCGCCCGCCGCACCACCTCCCGCGTGGTTTCCACGACCGAGTGCCACCAGTCCTCGGGATCCTGCTCGGCCCATCCGGGCTGCGGCGACGCGATGGGCATCTCGACGCGGGGCGCCGACGCGCGCGCCAGGGGCACGCCCCGATCGGCCTCGACGAGCGTCGCCTTGACGAACGAGCTGCCGATGTCCAGGCCGAGCAGGAGGTACGGCATACGCTCACCCACGGCAGGGAATCAGGATTTCGCGCGCTTCAGGAAGGCGACGAACTCGGCCGGGTCGCGCGTGAGGCCGGGGAAGTCCGCCACCGGACGGCCGTCGGCGTTGACGACCGCGTAGAACGGCAGCGCCACCGTCCGGTACTTGTCCTGCTGCAACTGCTGCTGGCGCTGGAAGATCTCGCCCTCGCCGTCGGTGTAGAGCCGCACGAGGACGAACGACTCGAGCTCGCGACGGACGTCGTCGCGCGGAAACATCTTTGCTTCCATCCAGCGGCAGTTGGTGCACGTGTAGCCGGTGAAGTCGATGAACACCCGCTTGCCTTCCGCTCTGGCGCGCGAGAGCGCCTGCGGGTAGTCGTTCATGATCCAGGCGAGGCGGTTGAGGCCGGTCTCGCTGGTGACCCCGGACTTGAGCGCGTCCGGGGGCGGCGGCAGGAACGCCTCGAGCTCCCCGAGCGGCGCGCCCGCGAGCCCCGTGGCGAGCCAGGCGGCCGCCGCGCCGCACGAAAGCGCCACGCCGAAGCGGGCCAGGCCGGCGTGCTTCACCGGCGCGTCATGCGGGAAGCGGAACAACCCCAGCACGTAGGCCGCCATCAGGACGAAGATCGCGACCCACGTCGCGAGCACGACGTCGTGGGTGAAGACGCCCCAGCCCCAAACCAGATCGACGTTCGAGAGGAACTTCATCGCGGCCGCGATCTCGAGAAAGGCCATCAGGACCTTCACCGAATTCAGCCAGCCCCCGGACTTCGGCAGCGACGCCATCCACTGGGGCACGACCGCCAGGACGAAGAACGGCAGCGCAAACACCGTCGAGAACGCCAGCATGCCGAGGAGCGGCCACTGCCAGTCGCCGGTGGCCGCGGTCACGAGCAGCGTGCCGATGAACGGGGCCGTGCAGGTGAACGAGGTCAGCGTGAAGGTCAGCCCCATCAGGAGCGTCGCGAGCGTCCGGCTTCCGCCCTGGCGCCTGGTGAGCGCATCGAGCCGGTTGACGAGCGAGGGCGGCAGCCCGATGTCAAACACGCCGAACAGGCTCAGCGCGAAGGCCACGAAGATGCCCGTGATGAGGAGGTTGATCCACGGGTTGGCCGCGAACCGGTTCAGGCTGGTCGCGCCGAGCAGCAGCGCCATCGCCATCCCAAGCGCCGTGAACGTCAGCACGATGCCCAGCACGTAGGTGACCGCCTGGCCCAGCGCCGTGCGGCGGCTGCCCGCTGCGTGGTTGGCGAAGTAGGAGACGGTGATCGGCACCATCGGGAACACGCACGGCGTCAGCAGCGACAGCGCGCCGAAGGTCATCGCCAGCCAGATGAACGACCAGAGCGAGCCGGCGCCCCCCTGCGGCGACGACGCGGCGCCGGGCTGTGGCGCAAGGCCGAGGCCTTGCGGCGACGAGGTGGCGGCCCGGGCCAGCGCCGCCAGCGCAGCCGCGGACTCCTCCGCCGTCAGCGGGCTGCCGGCAATCTCGACCGGCGCCTCCACGGTCACGGCCTTCGGCGGCAGGCAGAACCGATCGTTGCACGCCTGGAAGTACGCCTGAATGCGCACCGTGGCCGGTCCCGCCGGCGCGTCGGCGGCCGCCTTCAACGCGAGCGCGAACGTCGCCCGCGTGACGTAGAACTCGGTGTCGATCCCGAAGCTCTGATCGAAGGCCTTGCGGGGAGCAGGGACGACGATGGGGATGGCCAGCGCGAACGGCTGGCCGGCGGGCACCGTGATCCGGGTCGCGATCGGGGGGCGCGCCTGCGCCACCGAGTACACGTGCCAGCCGTCGGCCATCTGTGCCGTGACGTCAACGGCCACCACGCCGCCCGGGCGCGCGCGGCCGCTGCGGGCGCTGGCCGACCACTGCACCGCGTTGGTCTGGGCCCAGGCGCCCGTCGCTCCGGCCGCGGTCAGCACGCCGGCCGCGAGCAGTCGAAGCGTCGCCGCCCGCGCGCGTCGCATCTACGACGCCTGGACGCCCGCGCGCCGCTCGCGGCTCTGGGCGGCCAACTGGTCGAGCGTGATCGAGGAGAGCACCTGGCGCATCCGGTCCTGCGCCTCCCGCCACACGGGGTGCGCGGCGCACCAGGCGCTGCGTTGGCAGCCCTCCGGTCCCAGGCAGATGTTCAGTTCGGGCACGCCGTCGAGCGCGAGGAGGATCTCGAGCAGCGTGGCGGTCCGGGCTCGGGGCAGCAACTGGAACCCGCCCCGCTTGCCCCGCTTCGACGCGACGAGTCCCGCCTGGACCAACCGCTGCAACACCTTGGACAGGAAGGCCGGCGTGACGCCGGCCGCCTCGGCCAGGTTGGTCAGGCTGGAGCGGGTCTGGGTCTCCACGTCCGCGAGGTGGATCAAAGCGCGAACGCCGTAATCAGCCGCACGAGTCAATTGCATGGTTGGTCCCGATCCACAAGCCAAGGCCGCACAGACAGGGGGATTCTCTCACACAAACGGTCCATTTTGACCTCAGCCGTAGCCGAAGCCAGCTCGACGGGGTGATTTCGTCCGGATTCAGGCCACAAAGCCGAGGATGGCGACGTAGTGCGCAACGCTTCCGGCCAGCACGAACAGGTGCCA
>PMKG01000054.1 GCA_003157675.1 Acidobacteriota bacterium | reverse complement strand
CAGATGGTGCTGAAGGACCCGGTCGGACCGGTGGCCGCCTTCACGCCGTGGAACTTCCCGATCAACCAGGTCGTCCGCAAGGTGGGCGCCGCGCTGGCCGCAGGCTGCTCGATGCTGGTCAAGGCCGCCGAGGAGACGCCCGCCGCGCCCGCCGCCTACGTGCAGTGCTGGATCGACGCCGGCGTGCCCGCCGGCGTCATCCGCGTCACCGCGCAGTAGATCGCCGCCAGCGGCTCGTCGGTGAACACCGGCCAGTCGCTCCCGAACGCCTGCACCGCTCCCGCATCGTCGAAGACCCTGAACGCGTCGGCGTGGGACGCGCGCGCCGGCCCCAGCAGGACGGCGAAGTTGCCGAGCGTCGTGGCGTCGGGACTCGCGAACATCGGCTGTGTCACCGCGATGACGCCGAGTTGCTTGAAGCGGGGCAGGTCCGCCAGCGCCGGCACTTCCACGTGCTCGATGCGGTGGCGGCGCCCCGACGTGCCGTTGGTCTTCGCCGCGTACTCGTACGCGTCGAGCGCCATGTGGATCGCCTTGTCGCCGACCGCGTGCAGCAGCACCTGGAATCCCTCGCGATCGTAGAGCGCCACGGTGGTATTCAGATCCGCCTGGTCCCAGAACGGGATGCCGGTCCCGCCACCGACGTACGGCTCGAACATCGCCGCGGTCCGCGCGTCCACGGTGCCGTCCAGGAATCCCTTGATCGCCCCGTGATTGAGCATCGGCCCCTTGAAGGTGTCGCGCAACTCGCGGTAGTTCGCGATGTCGGCGGAGGTGAGCGGCGTCTTCAGGACGTGGCCCTCGGGCGCGCCGCCGTCCTTCGGCAGGATCGGCACCGCGAAACGGAACCGCAGCTTGAGCACACCTTCGGACTGCGCGCGCTCGGCGAGCCGCTGGTCCCTCGGGCTCCAGCTCGCGTTCTGAACCGAGGTAAGGCCGTACGAAGCCGCCTCGTCCATGTGTTGCTTGAAGGCCGCGTAGGTCTCGTCGAAAGACGACGGCGGGATGTGGCTGTCTACCAGGTCCTGCGCGGATTCCTGCAGCTCGCCCGTCGGTTCGCCGTTCACGTCGCGCACGAGACGCCCGTTGGGCGGATCCGGCGTGGCCCGCGAGATTCCGGCAACGGCCAGCGCTCGAGAGTTGGCCAGGCCCATGTGGCCGTCCCGCTCGCTGATGTACGCCGGCCGGTCGGAGACGACGGCGTCGAGATATTTCTTGTCCGGCTTGCCGTTCGGGAACGCCGAGTAGCCCCACCCGCGGCCGATCACCCAGCGGGTGGCCGCGTGCGCCTTCGCAAAGTCGGCCATGCGCCGCTGCAGCTCCGCCAGGCTGTCCGCCCCGGCGAGATCGACGACATTGACGGGCGGCCCGGGAAAGTGGAGGTGGGCATCGTTGAAGCCGGGGACGACTCGCCGGCCGTGAAGATCGACGACGACGGTGTCTGCGCTGGCGAGCGCCCGCACCTCTACCGTCGAGCCGACCGCGACGATCTTGTCGCGGGAAGTCGCCAGCGCTTCAGCGGAGGGCCTGGCGTCATCGCCCGTCCAGACCCGACCGTTGACGAAGATTCGATCGACATCGGGCGGATCGGCCGGGGCCAGCAGCGTCCCCACCGCGAGCAGGAGAGCAACGGCGAGCGCTTCGATCGTCATTTGACTTCCCCACCGAGGCACAGCCTGCCGAGTCGGAGCGGCAGTTCTGCCATCTCCCCGGACCTCGAGCCCACGCCCCACGTGTTCGACAGCACGGCTACCGCAAGGTCGTCGTCCGGGAAGACGTAGAGCGCCGCCTGCAGGCCGGCATTGGACCCGGTGATGTGCCACTCGCGGGGCTTCTGGCCGCGCGCCGCGACGAACCAGCCGAAGCTCATTGGCGATTCGACACCGCCGCTCGCCGGCCTCGCGGCCAGCAGATCGATCGACGCCGGTGTCAGCAGCCCCGGCCGGACCAGCGCGCGGGCGAACCGCACGAGATCCTCGGCCGTCGAGGACATGTTGCCGCCGGCGATGTTGTGGCTGTAATCCCAGTTGGGCACGCGCACGGCGGCGGACAGCTCGGCGCCAGAGTCGACATCGTAGTAGGAATACCGCCGCGCGACCCGCTGGTCGGCTCGCCGCACGTCGTCGAAGCCGGTGTCGTGCAGGCGCAACGGTTCGAGGATGCGGGTGGTGACGAGACGCTGGAATTGCACGCGTGTGGCCGCCTCGAGCGCGGTGGCGATGAGGTTGTAGCCGTAGCTCGAGTAGCTGTACTTGGATCCGGCCGGCACGACCAGCGGGTCGGCCGCAAACAGCGGCAGGACGTCGCTCACGTCGTCGAAATGGCGAGCGTAGAGCGCAGGTCCGCGCTCGGATCCCCAGTGGCGGATGCCGGCCAGGTGCGCCGCGAGGAGCCGCAGGGTGATTGGAACTCCCGGCTTGACCGGGAAGCTCGGGACGTAACGCTGGATCGGCGCGTCGAGATCGACCTGTCCGCACCGTGTACTGCTCGTGACGGGCCGGCGAGACTCGAGATCCGCCATCCCCAGCGACCAGGAGGCGACGACGCGACCCCGAAGAAGAATCGCCGCGGACAGTCCGACATTTCGCTGACGCTCGTGCAGGTCGCGCACCGCGGCATCGAGAACGTCGGGCGGGGCGACACAACTCGCCCGCCCGGGCGGAGCTGCCGGGACGGGGACTGCCCGCTGGCCGTGCAGGCTGACTGCAAGCGCCGCGGCGGCGAGGGCGATGAGGAGCGGCGAGACGAACTGCCTGTGGCTCACGGGCCGACATTATAGATTCCCCTTGCTGAGCCGAAGGGCCGAGTTTAAAGTGGAGGGCATTGGTCCACAACAAGGAGAGCCCCCATGAGATTCTTGGTAGACGTCTCGTTTCCGACCGGGAAGTTCGATCAGGCCATCGCGGACGGCAGCATCGGCGCCAAGATGGGCAAGATCTTGGAGGAAACCAAGCCCGAAGCTGCGTACTTCACGACCAGGGACGGCAAGAGAGGCGGGTTCCTGGTCGTGAACATGAACGACGTCTCGGAGATGCCAAGGCTGGCCGAGCCGTGGTTCATGCTCTTCGACGCCAATGTGGAGTTCCTGCCGGCGATGACGCCGGCGGACCTGCAGAAGGCGGACCTCGTCAGCATCGGCAAGAAGTGGAAGTAGGGCCAAGCGGGCTACGCCAGATTGCCCGCCCAGATATCTCCCACCGTGAATCCCTCGGGGAAGGGATCGTCGGCGTCGACGACGTAGTGCGCGAAGCCGGTGATCCAGGCCCGACCACTGATCGTGGGGACGACCGCGCGGTAGGGACCGACGGTCGTCTCCTCGATCAGGCGACCCGTGAACACGGTCCCCAGGATCCCTTCGTGGTTGAAGTCCTGGTCGAGGCCCAGCTCGCCGCGTGCGTGCAACACGGCCATCTTGGCNNGTGCCGGTGCCGCACGGTGAACGGTCGATCACACCGGTCCACGTGGCCGGCCGGCTCCAATCGAGCTTGCCGCTCGACACGATCACCGCGTTCTTGCGGTGCGCGCCGGGCGCCGTCGGCACGCCTGAGAGCTGCGCGATGCTGACGCCGGCGATCTCCGGATTCTCCGGGTGGACGACGGGGAGCTGCTCCTGCGTCGCCGCCTTGATCATCTCCCCGATCCGCACGATGTCACGCCCTTCGTCCGGCGTGATCTTCAGACCGAACGGCGCCGCGTCGGCGATCACGTAGAACATGCCGCCCCAGGCGACGTCCACGGTCACCGACCCGAGGTGCGGCACTTCGATCGTCCTGGCGACGTGCACCGCGAAGGCCGGCACGTTGCGGAAGGTGACCTTGGTCACCTTGCCGTTCGAGCACTCGGCACGCACGCCCACCAGGCCGGCCGGCGCCTCGAGCACGAGGTCGGTGACCGGCTCGCGCATCGGCACCATGCCGGTTTCGAGCAGCGCCGTCGCCACGCAGATCGTGTTGCTGCCCGACATGGCCGGGTACTCCACCTGCTCCATGATGACGAAGCCGGCGTCGGCCTCCGGCCGCGTCGGCGGGAGGATCAGGTTGCAGCAGACGGCAGGGAAGCCGCGCGGCTCGCGCAGCATCCGCTTGCGGAGGCCGTCCTGATGACGCTCGAGGTGCTTCATCTTTTCGAACATCGTCGTGCCGGGCACGTCACGCACGCCGCCGACGATCACGCGCCCCGGCTCGCCGCAGGCGTGAAGGTCGACGGCCGTAATCATGTTGGTCAGTCGCATCACGGTCTCCGCGCGGGCGTCACTTCGGCTCCAGCATCTCGAGCGCGACGGCGATCATCAGCCGTACGCCGATCGGCAGCACCTTCTCGTCGATGTCGAACCGCGCGTTGTGGTGCGGGTAGGGCCGGCCGTCGCCCGCCCCGAGCTTCGCGAACGCGCCGGGCACGCGCTGGAGGTAGTAGGCGAAATCCTCGCCGCCCATGACCGGGGCGATCGTCCTGACCTTGTCCGCGCCCAGCTCGCGCGCCGCCGCGCGCGCCACCAACTCGACCGACGCCGCGTCGTTGATGACGGGCGGATAGCCGTCGTCGTACTTGTACTCGGCGGTCGCGCCGAAGAGTCTGCACGTGGCCTCGCACACCTCTCCGAGTCGCTGCTTGATCGCGCGCTGGATGTCGAGGTCGAGCGTGCGGACGGTGCCAGTCATCGTCACCGTGTCGGGGATGATGTTGTGAATCCGTCCGCCGTGGATCGTGGTGAACGACACGACGGCTGGCTCGAGCGGGTTGACGAAGCGGCTCACGATCGTCTGGGCCGCCACGACGATGTGGGAGGCGACGACGACCGGGTCGACGGTGACGTTCGGCTGCGAGGCATGCCCGCCGCGCCCGTGGACCGTGACCTCGAACTCATCGGCCTGCGCCATCGATGCCCCGGCCCTGAGCCCGACGATGCCGGTCGGGAGCGGCTGCCAGAGGTGGAGGCCGAAGATGGAGTCGACGCCGTCGAGCGCGCCTTCCTCGATCATGAGCGGCGCGCCGCCGGGCGGGTTCTCCTCCGAGGGCTGGAAGAGGAAGACGACAGTGCCGGGCAGCGTGTCGCGCCGCGCGGCCAGAACGCGCGCCGTCCCCATCAGGATCGCCATGTGGCCGTCGTGGCCGCAGGCGTGCATCAGCCCGGGGTTCTGCGACTGGTAGTCGTGGTCGGCGATCTCGGCCACCGGCAGCGCGTCCATGTCGGCGCGCAGCGCCACCGTCCGGCCGGGGCGGCCGCCGCGGAGCACGCCGCGAAGCCCGGTCTTGCCGCACGTCCGGACCTCGATCCCCAGCGACTCGAGGAACTGCCGGACCACCTGCTGCGTCCGCCGCTCCTCGTATCCCAGCTCGGGATGCCTGTGAAAGTCACGCCGCCATTCGACCAGCGCCGGGGCGATCGCCTCGACGTCCGCTGCCAGATTGACCATGATTCCATCCTCCACGTCGATTATTCGTCGGATCTTTCAGGAAAGAGCGCGAATGCGAGCATCGTGACCAGCGCGTTGATCGCGAGGCCGACGAAGCCGGCGTTCATCCCCAGGAACGGATCGTGGCTGCTCCAGATGAGGCTCACGACCGTGATCTCGCCGACCACCAGGCCCGCCATCACGTGCCTCGCCCTGACGCGCGGGGCGAACACGCCGAGCGCGATGCCGGGGAAGAACTGCGCGACGCCGTCGTACCCGAAGATGAGCAGGTTGACCAGCTCCTTGGGCGACCAGAGCGCCAGCGCGAGCGCCGCGAGCGCGATGACCAGCATGAACGCGCGCGACATGCCCATCAGCTTGTCGTCGGGGATGTCCCGGCGGGTGAGCGGCCGGTAGATGTTCTTCGCCGTCAGCGTCGCCGCCACGAGCAGCAGCATCGACGCGGGCACCATCGCCGTCACCGCGCCAGCTCCACCGACGAATCCCGCGAACCAGGCCGGGTAGCTGCGGGTGACGAGCGACAGGAGCGCCGTGTCGGGGTTCTTCAGGCCGGGAATCACCAGCAGGGCCGTGAACCCCACGAAGAGGATCAGCAGGATCGGCAGCTGGTAGAGCGGCATGATGACGGCGTTGCGGCGGATCGTGCGGTCGTCTTTGGCCGAAAACGCCGAGGCGAACATGTGTGGCCAGCAGTAGAAGCCCAGGCCGGTCAGCAGGATCGTGCTGACGACCCACCTTACGCCCATCGTCGTCGTGTGGCCGGGAAACGTCAGGTGGGCCGGGTGCTGGCGCATCAGCTCGTGCATCATCGGGCCGATGCCGCCGAAGTACATCGACGGCAGGCCGAACCCGATGATGACCACCGCGACGATCATCGAGACGTCCTTCACGATCGCGACCCACGCGATGCCTTTCAAGCCGCTCGTGTAGACGAACACGCACGTCAGGGCGAACGCGATGAGGATCGCGGACGTGGACGAGAACGCGCCGCCGCTCGCGATCTCGACGATCATCCCGAGGCCGGCAAGCTGCAGCTGCAAGTAGGGGACGATCGACACGACGCCGACCAGGGCGACGACGCCGGCCAGCGCCGGGCTGTCGTAGCGGGCCAGGAAGAAGTCGGGCTGCGTGTGGAGGCCGCGCCGCTTGGCCATCCGCCAGATCGGCGGCAGCAGGAAGAACGAGACGATGTAGCCGAGGGTGCCGTAGACGAG
>PMKG01000227.1 GCA_003157675.1 Acidobacteriota bacterium | reverse complement strand
GGCATCGGCGAGGATTTCATTCCGCCGGTCAGCGATCTCTCGCGGGTGCGGAAGGCTTACACGATCCCGGACAGCGAAAGCTTCGCGGCTGCGCGGGCGCTGCTCAAGAGCGAAGGGGTGCTCGCGGGCTCGTCTTCAGGGACGCTGATCGCGGCGGCGCTGCGGTATTGCCGCGAGCAGACGGAGCCGAAGCGCGTCGTCACCTTCGTCTGCGATTCCGGCAACAAGTACCTTTCCAAGATGTTCGACGACCGCTGGATGACGGAGCAGGGGCTGCTGCAACGGCCAGTCTTTGGCGATTTGCGCGACCTCATTGCCCGCCTTCACGACGAAGGCGCCGTTGTCACAGTCGGCCCCGAAGATACGCTGCAAACTGCCTATAGCCGCATGAAGCTTTACGATGTTTCGCAGGTGCCGGTGATCGACGGGAAGCGCTGCGTTGGCCTTCTCGATGAGTCCGACATCCTGGTCGCACTCACGGAGGGCAAGCTCGATTTCAGCCTGCCGGTAAGGCGCGCGATGACGGGCAACCTTGTGACCGTGCAGCAGGACTCGCCGCCCGAGCGGCTCTTGCCGCTGTTCGACCGGGGCTTGGTTGCCATTGTCGTCGATGGCGAGCGCTTCCTCAGCCTCGTTACCCGCATCGATCTCCTCAATCACTTACGCAGAAAGATCTCCTGACCATGCCCGAGCGCACTCGCAAAGACCGGCCCGCAACCCTTGCGGTGCACGCTGGCGTGAAGCCCGATCCCCGGACCGGCGCGGTGATGACGCCGATCTATGCGTCCTCGACCTTCGCGCAAACCTCGCCCGGCGTGCATACCGGCTATGAATATGCGCGCACCGGCAATCCGACGCGGGCGGCCTTCGAAGCGGCCGTCGCCGAGCTTGAAGGCGGTGTGGCGGGCTTCGCCTTCGCTTCGGGCCTTGCCGCCCAGGCGACCCTCCTGGAGCTTCTGGACCAGGGCAGCCGCATTACAGCGGTGGACGATCTCTATGGCGGCAGCTGGCGGCTGTTCGAGCGCGTGCGCAAGCGGTCGGCGGGGCATATCGTAACTTACGCGGACCCCACGAATCTCGACGCGTTCGAAGCCGCTATCGGCCCCAAGACCAACATGATCTGGGTCGAGTCGCCCACCAATCCCTCGCTCAAGGTGGCCGATCTCGCGGCAATCGCGGCAATCGGCAAGGCGCGCGGCATTCTCACGGTCGCGGATTCCACCTTCGCCTCGCCCATGATCCAGCGCCCGCTGGAGCTTGGCTTCGATATCGTGCTGCACTCGGCGACCAAGTACCTGAACGGCCATTCCGACGTGACCGGCGGCGCCGTCGCCGGCTCCCGCGCGCTGCTCCAGAGGGTGGACCTGATGCGCCGCTATCTCGGCGGCGTGATGGACCCGCAGGCGGCCTACGACCTCGCGCGCGGCCTGAAGACGCTGACGGTCCGTGTGGCGTGCCACAACCGCTCGGCCGAGGTCGTGGCGCGATTCCTCGACAACGATCCCCGTGTCGTCCGCGTCTTCTACCCGGGCCTGGCCTCGCACCCCGACCACGACGTGGCGCGCGCGCAGATGACGGGATTCGGGGGGATGGTGACCTTTGAGGTGGCCGACGGCCTGGCGGGGGCGTCGCGGGTCTTCGATCGGCTCGGAGTGATCCGCCGGGCGACCAGCCTCGGCTGCGTCAACAGCCTGGCCAGCCTGCCGGTGCTCACCTCGCACTACAACTACAGCGACGACGACCTCGCGCGCGCCGGCGTCACGGCGGGGATGCTGCGCGTCTCGGTCGGCCTCGAGGACGAGGCGGACCTCATCGCCGATCTGGACCAGGCCCTGGGATAGGGAAGGATGCGGGCGCGCGGTCCGCTCAGCCCCTGACCGGATCGCGCCGCTTCTCCGGCGCCTGGTGCTCGCGAAGGAAATGGACCGTCAGATCGAGGAGGCGCTGGCTGACGAGCGGCCCCTCGACCGCGCCGTACTGCGCGCGGAAGGCTGCCACGGGCACCACGGCCTTGGCCATCGACCGGTGCCCTCCCGCGCTGCCCATCGCGGAGAAGAACTGGCGCGCCCACTCGCCGGCGTTCCGCGAGTAGCCCAGGTTCCTGACCGACACGACGAGCATGTCGTTCACCACGCCGCCGACGATCGTCCACCGGATATCTTCCATCTGCAGGAAGAAGTCGGCGACGTAGGCGATCAGGTCCTCGCGCGGCGTCTGCCCCATGAATGCGCAGAACACCTGGTCTTCGCGTTTGCCTGCCTCGAGGGCCTTCATCACGAACTCGAGGCGCTCGTGGGTGATTTCCGCGCCCTCCATCTTCCGGATGAGCGTGGCGTCGGAGAGGGGATAGAGGAAGGAGAACGCCTCGAGGTCGACGCGGTTGGCCTGCCGGTTGAAGAACAGCGTGTCNNNNGCCGAAGTAGTGCGGCTGCACGTCGACCATGGCGACGCGGTCGAACTCGCCGAGCGAGGCCGGCGTGACCGCCTCGACCTGGATGTCGAGCAGGCTGGCCATGCGCAGGTTCTCGGGCCTGGTCACGCCCTGCAGCGTGCCCAGGATCGCGGTGGCCTTGGTCCGGCGCAAAATGCTGCGCAGGGCGAGGCCGCTCGCCATGGCGTCCGGGTCGGGATCGTTGTGGAGCAGGATCAGCACGCGGTCGGCGTCGGCGAAGTACCGCTGGTACTGCTGGACCCGGGCCCGCGTCAGCGACCGGCCGATCTCGGTGACGAGCGGGCCACCGAACAGCTCCGACAGGGCGAGGTAGAAGATGTCCGGGAAGGCGCTCCGCAGTTCGTCCGCGCGGCGGCTGTCGGCGTCGAGGCCGAGCACGTAGACCAGCGTGGCGCCGGCGTCGCTGATCGCCGCCAGCGTCTTCCTGAGCCCCGGCCGCCGGTGATCCTCGACGATGACGCAGTCGGTGGGGGAGAGCTCGGCCTTGAGGTAGGTGTCGGTCCGGTTCGGGTTGCCGACCGACACGTCGATCCCGGCCTCGTGCAGCCGGCGCGCCAGCGGGCGGCTCTCGACGAGGAACGAGGTCTGGAAGGTGGCCGCCATGGCCGTTTCCAGCATCCGCACGACGAATTCGGTCTGACAAACGCCCAGGCACTTCATCGTGCGGCCAGCGTCGCTCGGTCGACAGTGAGAGAACGAAGCATTCGCGCCAACCTCCTATTCTAGCAGGTTGGCCTTGCCTGGTGGTGGCTTCTCGCGAAGTCTTCCGATCGGACAGGTGGCCGTGCACCGGGGGGCGGGAACGGGTTTCTGATGGCAACCCCCGCGACGAGAAGGAGGCTCACGACGAGGAAATAGTAATTGCAGAACGCCTGCTTGTTGCAGCAGGTGAACACCAGCAGCACGAACCCAAAGCCGCCCGCGAACATGGCCGGGTGCGGTTTCGCCGTTCTGAACGACCAGGCCGCGGCGATGGAGGTCAACCCCAGCACGGCCACGAGCGGGATCGGAACCAGGGTGGCGAGGCTCAGCGATTCGGGCCGGAACGGCTGGAGCATCTGGAAGCGAACGACATCGGCCCAGAACGCCTCGAAGTTCCATGCCGCCAGCGGCACGGTGACGATCGCGGCCACGCCAATCGACTGCAGCAGCAGTCGCCGTGCCGCGCGCCAGTTGCCGTCGACGGTCAGGAACGGCAGGAACGGCAGCGCCAGCAGGGAGTACTGTTTGGAGGCCAGGAAGCACCCGACCGCGACGGGGAGCCACCGACTCCTCCTCGACGCCGCGAGGACGGTCCATGCCAGTGTCAGGAGCATGAAGGGCTCCGTCCACGAGTGCGCCTCCACGATGAAGGTCACGGGGTTCATCAGCAAAAAGCCCGAGACACCCACGGCGACACCGTCGAACCGCACCGCGACGAGCAGCAAGGCGGTGAGGAGCACGGCCGCGAGGTCGGTGTACCGCACGTCGCCCAGCAGATACGCGGGGACGACGGACATCAGCGACAGCGGCGGATATGGCGAACCGACCTGCACCCGGCCGCCGCCGACGACACCCTTGCCGTAGAACCCGGCCGATGGCCCGTAAATGTCGGGAATCGTGATCGTGTACGGGTCGGTGCCCTGCAGGAGCGCGGCGGCGGCGTCGCGCTGGAAGAGATAGACGTCGATCTTCGGACCGCTCGCCCTGTAAACCACCTCGACCATCACGGTCAGGTGCACGACCGCGCAGGCCGCCAGTACGGCCACGAGCCAGGCCTTCCGCCGCGTCGTCCGAGTGGATGGCGGTTGCCGGACCGACGCCGCCACGCCGAGCGCGGCGAGGCAGACAGTGGGAATGAGCAGAGCGATGCCAAACGGCGATCCCGACCCGACGCCGGCCCGGCCGGGCAGCATGGCGACCAGCAGAACGCCCGCGACGGCGAAGAACCACGTCGACGAACGGACCTCGCGCGCGGCGGCGATCCAGGATCGCGTCATCCCGCGCTCTCGGCGCACACGCCGCTGTCCGACTCCGGATAGGTGTCGCAAGCTCGTCGATGAGTTCGTCGTTATGGCCGGGACTCGCTGCACGACCTGCACGGCGACCGGAAGATAGTGATGAGAGGCCATATTATACTCAAAGAGGCAGGCGCGTTCGGCGCGCCGTTCCGGGGGCACAGGATGAGGACGACACTCGCCGTGAGCGCGGTCGTGGTCGCGTCGTGGGCCGCCGTGGCGGGCTTTCCGGCCCGGGACGGGCAGCGGACGTTCCGAACGGGCGTGGACGTGGTGACGCTCGGCGTCACGGGCGTCGATCGGAAGGGGAACCTGCTCACGGACCTGTCGCAAGGGGACTTCGAGGTTTACGAGGACGGGCAGAAACAGGCCCTGCAGTTCTTCGCCGCCTGTGACGCGCAACCGGGC
>PMKG01000425.1 GCA_003157675.1 Acidobacteriota bacterium | reverse complement strand
GTTCCGCCGCCTGTGGATCATCCGGATCAACGCCGCCGCCCGCCAGCAGGGCCTCAGCTACGGCCAGTTGATCAGGGGGCTGAAGGCGGCCGGCATCGGCCTCGACAGAAAGACCCTCGCCGACCTCGCCGTCCGGGAACCCGCGGCATTCGCCAAGATCGCCGGCCAGGCGAAGGACGCGATCGCGGCCCACGCCGCATAACGGCGGCCCGCGCATGCCTGAGGCCGCCGACATCGATCGCCTTCGGGCGGAGTTCGAGGCCGCGCTTGCCGGCGCGGCCACCGAGCCGACGCTGCGCGAGGTGCGCGATCGCTACCTCGCGCGGAAGGGCGGCGTCATCGCCGCGCTGATGAAGGCGGTCTCCGGCGCCGCGCCGGCCGACCGCCCGGTCCTCGGCAAGCTCGCCAACCAGTTCAAGCACGACGTCGAGGAGGCCATCGAGGCCCGCCGTGCGTCCCTCGAGTCCGGCCGGCCGGCCGCTGACAGCGTGGACGTCACCCTGCCGGGCCGGCAGGCGCCGCTCGGCCACCTCCATCCCCTCACGCTCGTCCGCCAGCAGATCGAATCGATCTTCTCCCGGATGGGATACGAGATCCTCGAGGGGCCCGAGGTCGAGGACGACTACCACAACTTCGAAGCCCTCAACATGCCGCCGGAGCACCCCGCCCGCGACATGCAGGACACTTTCTTCCTCGCGAACCCCGTGCCGCAGACCGGCCTCGGCACGCCCGGCACGCGGACGAGCACGCGGCCGGCGCCGCCGGATCGCCCGGCCACGCTGCTGCGCACGCACACCTCGGCGATGCAGATCCGGTACATGGAGGCCCACGAGCCGCCGGTCCGGATCGTCGCCATCGGCAAGGTATTCCGCCGCGACAACCCCGACCTCACGCACACCCCGATGTTCCACCAGTTCGAGGGGCTGCTGGTCGACGACGGGGTGACGTTCGCGGATCTGAAGGGCACGCTGACCGCCTTCGTGCGCGAGATCTTCGCGCCCGATACGAAGGTGATGTTCCGCCCGAGCTTCTTCCCCTACACCGAGCCGAGCGCCGAGATGTTCATCGGCTGCGTCTTCTGCGCGGGCGCGGGTTGCCCGGTGTGCAAGCGCACGGGCTGGCTGGAGATCCTCGGCAGCGGCATGGTGCACCCGTCGGTGCTCGAGGCGGTCGGCTACGACGCCGAGCGCTATTCGGGCTTCGCCTTCGGCACCGGGATCGAACGCGTCGCGATGCTCAAGTACGGGGTGGACGACATCAGGCTGTTCTACGAGAACGACCTGAGATTCCTGGAGCAGTTTTCCTTTTGAAACTCCTCGTTTCCTGGCTCCGTGATTTCGTTGACCTCCGCCAGCCGGTCGCCGAGGTGGCGTCCACACTCTCGATGTGTGGGTTCGAGGTGGCCGGCATCGAGGCTGATGAGGTCATCGATTTCGAGATCACCGCCAACCGTCCGGACTGCCTGAGCGTCGCCGGACTGGCGCGCGAGGCGGCGACGGCCTTCGACGTCCCGCTCCGCCTGCCCTGGGCCGATCCGGCCGGCCACTCCGTGACGAGCGGCGCCCGGGCCGTGCCGACACCGTCCCGGATCGACGGGGAGCGGATCAGTGTCTCGATCGAAGCGCCCGACCTCTGCCCGCGGTACGCGGCGGCGCTCGCCGAGGTGACGATCGGTCCGTCGCCCGACTGGCTGGCCGCGCGGCTCACCGCCGCCGGCGTCCGCCCGATCAACAACGTCGTCGACGTCACCAACTACGTCCTGCTCGAGATCGGCCACCCGCTTCACGCCTTCGACCTCGAGCGCCTCGACGGGCGCAGGCTGTGCGCCCGCCGCGCGCGCCCCGGTGAACGGATCCGCACGCTCGACGGCGAAGCGCGCGCCCTCGACCCCGAGATGCTCGTCATCGCCGATGGATCGTCCGCGCAGGCGGTCGCCGGCGTCATGGGCGGCGCCGCCTCCGAGGTCTGGTCGGGGACGCGCGTCATCGCCCTCGAGAGCGCCTACTTCAAGCCGGCCTCGGTGCGCCGGACGAGCAAGCGCCTCGGCCTGAAGTCCGAGGCCTCGACCAGGTTCGAGCGCGGCACCGACATCAACGTGCCGGTCGTGGCGCTCGAGCGGGCCTGCTCGCTGCTCGAGCGGATCGGCGCCGGCCGACCCGTCGGCGCGCCGATCGACGTCTACCCGGCCCCCCGCGGCCCCGTGGACCTCACGCTGCGCCGGGAACGGATCGACTGGCTCCTCGGCGTCGGTGTGGACGACGGCGAGGTCGCGCGGATTCTGACGGGACTGGGCTTCGCCGTGACCGGCGTCCCAGGCGGCTGGCGCGTCTCGGTGCCGACGCGCCGCGTGGACGTCCTCCGCGAGGCCGATCTCATCGAGGAGGTGGCCCGGCACTTCGGCTACGACAAGGTGCCGTCGCACTTCCCGCCGCTGCGCGCGGTCGCGCCGCGGCCCGACCCCCGGATGGCCAGGAAGGCGCTCGTCCGCCACGTCCTCGCGGCGGCCGGCTTTTCCGAGGCGGTCAGCTGGACCTTCATCGACGCGGCCGACGCGGCCCCGTTCGCCGGCCCGGGCGAGGCGCCGGTGCCGCTCGCCTACCCGCTCTCCGAGAAGTTCGCCGTCCTCAGGCCGTCGCTGCTGCCGGGGCTCGTCGACGGCGTGGCGCACAACCGCCGGCACCAGATCCGCGACGTGCGGCTGTTCGAGGTGGGCGCCAGCTTCTCCGCCGCCGAAGGCGAACGCCACCGGGTGGCCTTCGCGCTGACGGGCGCCGGCGTGATGGAGCACTGGGGCGGGGGCATGCGTCCGGCCGATTTCTTCGATGCCGTGGGCGTCGTCGAGCGGCTCGGCGAGGCGCTCGCCCTGCCGCTGCGGTTCGCCGACTCGACAGCGTCCTGCCTCGTGCCCGGCCGCGCCGCGGCCGTTTCCGTCGGAGAGACGACGGTAGGGGCGGTTGGGCTGCTGGTGCCGGCGGAGTCCGAACGGCGGGGGCTGCCCGGGGGCGACGAGATTTTCGTGGCCGAGCTCGACCTCGACGCCATCGACCGCCTGGCGCCGATTGCCGACACCGAGGTCCGGGCGCTGCCACGCTTCCCGTCGATCGTCCGGGACATCTCCGTCGTCATCGACGAGCGGTTGCGTTCCCAGCAGGTTCGCGAGACTATTCAGCGTGTCGCGCCCGCCACGCTCGTCGGGATGCGGGAGTTCGACCGGTACAAGGGCCAGGGGATCCCCGAGGGCCGCTACAGCTTGTCCCTGCGATTGACGTTCCGGGCGTCGGACCGTACGCTGACCGACGCGGACGTGCAGGAAGCGATGGAACGGATCATGGCGGCGCTCGCGACGGAACACGGAGCGATTCAGAGGTAAAATCCGTAGTAGCTAGTGGTTAGTGGCTGGTGGCTAGAGGTAAACAGTGGCGAAGACGATGACGGCCAGTGACGTGGAGGCGCTCGATCGCCTCGAACAGAAGGTGCGGCAGCTCGTGACCGAGATGGGCCGGCTCAGGGCGGAGCAGGCGGCGCAGGCTCGGGAGAACCGACGGCTCTCCGACGAGCTCGCAGCCGCGACGGCGAAGCTGACCGATGCCGACGGGGCCCGTTCCGAGGTCGAGGCCCTGCGCCAGGAGCGTGACCAGGTCCGGTCGCGCGTGGCCGGCATCCTCGAGCACCTCGAAGGACTCGACATCTGAGGACAGATCACCTGTGAACCCGAGCGCCCGCGTCGTCTCGGTCGAAATCCTCGGCCAGCACTACTCCATCAGGAGCACGCTGTCCGAGGCTTACGTCGCCCACCTCGCGGCCTACGTGGACCAGAAGATCCGGTCGGCCGCCGACATGGCCCCGACGACCGACACCGTGCGCCTCGTCGTCCTCGCCGCCCTCAACATCGCGGACGAGCGGTTCCACGCCCAGGCCGACGAGCAGGCCGACGGCGAGCCGGTCGTCGACCGCCTCGTCCGCCTCGAGCGCCTGGTGGAAGAGGCGCTCGCACCCCGCCCTAATGGCGCGGGCGCCTGAACCGATAGACCTTCTAGAAAGCGTTGATGAGGGCGACAAGTGCTTGTCGGACATGCACTTGAGCCGTGGCTCCGCGGCTGAGTTTTCGCCTTGACCGTCCCAGGGTGTCGGTCTAAGATCAACGCGGATATTGAGTTCCCTGCTTTGCCCGTGATGGTGTTGGGGGCTCGCTTGAGCCAACATTACCATCAAGTGAACTGCGACGTTGCGCCGTGTGCATGCCTCCGCTGGAGGAAGCCTAACGCGCGATCGATATAGCAGTTCCACCTGCTACATGCAGGTTCATGCGACCCTCCCCACACGGCAAAGCGGGGCCTTTCTTCCAACCTCTCCTCATCAGCGGTAACCGTGGGGCGTTCCCCCTGCGCCCCCGAGCCGAGCCCCTGGCATCCAGACGGTGGGGTTCCGAAAAGGAAGCGGCGCATGGCCGTTTACATATCGTTGGCTGTATCGATCGTCGCCGCCGCCGTCGCGGTCGGCGTCTTCGTGTATTGGACCGCCTCCCGGAAGCGGATCGCGGCCGAAACGGTGGGAAGGGCCGAAGAACAAGCCCGGACCCTGCTCCGGGACGCCGAGCGCGAGGCCGAGAACCGCAAGAAGGAGGCCCTCCTCGAAGCCAAGGAGAAGGCCCACCAGATCATCGTCGAGGCCGACCGGCTGACCGAGGAGCGCCGCCAGCAGGCGACCCGCCTCGAACAGGTGCTCGGCAAGAAGGAAGAGAAGGTGACCGAGCGGCTGGCCGCCGCCGATCAGCTCGACAAGGAGCTGCGCGCCCGTGAGCAGGCGACCCGCGACCGCGAGAAGGTGACGATCGCGGCCGCCGCCCGGTACGAGCTGCTGATCGTCGAACAGCAGAAGGAACTGCAGCGGGTGGCCAGCCTGACGGCCGACGAGGCACGGGAAATCCTGCTCAAAGGGTTCGAGTCCGACGCCCGGCACGACGCGGCCAACATGGTCAAGCGGCTCGAGTCCGAGGCGCGCGAAACGGCCGCGGCCCGCGCCAAGCAGCTCGTGACCGAGGCCATCCAGCGCAGCGCCCCCGAGCACGCCATCGAAACCACTGTCTCGGTGGTCGACCTGCCGAGCGACGACATGAAGGGGCGGATCATCGGCCGCGAAGG
>PMKG01000124.1 GCA_003157675.1 Acidobacteriota bacterium | reverse complement strand
GCAAGACGTACGGCAACCTCATGGTGGACGTGCAGACGACGTCGGAGAAGCTCAAGGACCGCGCCCGGCGGATCCTGACGATCGTGAGCGGCATCGAGTACGCCGACGCGGACCGCCTGCTCAAGCGCGCGCGCTGGAACGTGAAGACGGCGATCGTGATGCAGAAGACCGGCGTCGGCTACCGGCAGGCGCTGGCGAAACTGCGGGAGGCCGACGACGTGGTGCGCGTGGCGATCGGCGAGGACATCGAACCGCGATTACGCAGCCTGATCGGCGTCGCGGAGCCGTCGAAGACATCGTCGCGGCCGTAGCGCCTCTTCAGAGCGGGCTCGGCAGGTTCGCCCCGCCGGCGAGTTCTTCGAGCGCGAGGCGGACCGCGCCCGCCGCGGGAGGTTCGGCCAGCCGGCTCACTCGCGCGCGCGGCGCCACCTCGGCCAGTCGCCGCGCCATCTCCTCCGACAAGGCCAGCACGGCGAAGATCCCGCCCGACAGCAGGCATGGAAAGTCCTCGTCGCCCATGTTCAGCCGCCGGACGACGGCCGAAGCGGCCAGGCACAGCTCCTCCGCCGCGCGGGCGATGATGTCGGCCGCGAGGCGATCCCCGGCCTTCGCCGCCTGACCGACGAGCGGCGCGAGGGCCGCGATCGAGGCGAGCGGCAGCTCCCCGTGATAGACCCGGGGACCGATCTCGGCGGGCCGCTCGAGCCGCAGCTCGGACAGGATGAGCGGCGTGAGCGAGGTCTCCGGCCCGCGGCGGTCGTACTCGCGCATGACGGCCGTGAGCGCCTGGCGGCCGATCCAGTACCCGCTCCCCTCGTCGGCCAGGACGTAGCCCCAGCCACCGGCCCTGGCCGAGCGGTTGCCGCGATCGCGGCCGAAGGCGATCGACCCGGTGCCGGCGATGACCACGACGCCCGCGTCATCCCCGGCGCCCGCGACGAGCGCGATGAGCGCGTCGTGGGTCACGACGGCCCTGGTGCCCCTGGCGATCCGGTGCAGGATCGCTCTCACGATCCGGTGATCGTCGGCCCGGTCGGCGCCGGCCATCCCGATCGCGATCACCGCCGGCGCGACATCCCGATCGGCCAGCAGGCGGTCGATCACGTCGTGGAGCGCCTTCTCGACGGCGAGTTCCCCGCCGGTGCTGATGTTGGCGCCGGGCCCCATCGCCTCGCCGACGACGCGGCCCGACTGGTCGGCCAGCAGGCCGTGCGTCTTCGTTCCGCCCGCGTCGATCCCAATGACGTACTGCATGGTGGTTCTCCCCCAACCCGGCACGAGCTTACAGGCTGACGGCTCACGACTCAAGACTCAGGACTCAGGACTGAGATCCCGCGTCTTTTGACAACCCGTGGTGAGCTTGATAGTGTTGATTGCTTTCATGCCTGCGATTCATACCGCGCTCACAGTCCGCCTTCGAGCCGCGACCGCGATCCTCGCCCCAGTGCTCGGGGCGGCCTTCCTCCTCGCCCATCCGGACGCCGCCCCGAAGAAACCCGCGGTCACCGAAGTGCGCGCGCTCTGGGTCCGAAGCACGTCGCTCACCAGCCCGGCCGCGGTCACCGCGATGGTCAAGTCGGCCCAGGCGGGCCGATTCAACACCGTCCTCGTGCAGGTTCGGGCGCGCGGCGACGCCTACTTCGCCAGCCGGCTCGAGCCGAGGGCCGCGGCGCTCGACGCCCAGCCCGATTCGTTCGACCCGCTGGCGCTGACGCTCCAACTCGCGCACGCCCGGGGCATTCGCGTGCACGCGTGGATCGACGTCGGCCTCGTGTCGAGCGCCGTCCAGCTGCCGACCTCGCGCGCCCACGTCGTCAACCGGCACCCCGAGTGGCTGATGGTGCCGCGCGAGCTGGCGCGCGACATGGCGCTGCTCGACGCGAAGAGCCAGTTGTATCTCGAGAAGCTGACGCGCTGGACGCGCGCCCAGAGCGGCGAAGTCGAAGGGCTCTACCTCTCGCCCATTCCCGAGGACGCCGCCGACGCGACGGTCGCGATCGTGGCTGACGTGGTGGCCCGGTACCCGGTCGACGGGGTGCACCTCGACTACGTCCGGTATCCGAACGACGAGTTCGATTACAGTCTCGGCGCGCTCCAGGCGTTCCGGGCCGACATCCTCCGCGGCCTCGACCCGGCCGCGCGGCGGCAGAAGGAGCACGAGGCCGGGACGGAACTCTCGGCGTGGCCCGAGGCGTTTCCCGACCGCTGGCGCGAGTTCAGGCGCGATCGCCTGACCCGTCTCGTCACCCGCATCCGTGACAGCGTCAAGGCCCGGCGGCGCGACATTATCGTGTCGGCGGCCGTGCCACCGGACGCCGCCGGCGCGGCCAACGCCCGGCTCCAAGACTGGGCGACCTGGGTGCGACAGGGCCTCCTCGACGTCGTGTGCCCGATGGCGTACGCCACCGACCGCGCGACGTTCACCGCGCAGATGACCCAGGCCACGCAGATGGCGGGGCTCCGACCGGTGTGGGCCGGCATCGGCGCCTACCGCCTGTCGTCCTCCGATACGGTCGAGAACATCCGCATCGCGCGGAGCCTCGGCGCGACGGGGATCGTGCTGTTCTCTTACGACGCGCTCATCGCCCTGCCACGCGGGTTCGAGTACCTCGCACAGGTCTCGAACGCCGCCTTCTCCCGCTAAGCGCGACATGCCCGCCTTCCGCGTCGCGCGGCGGGTTCTCATGGACGCGGCGGCGGCGCGCGTCTTCCCGGGCGCCGTCATCGAGGTCGGCAACCAGTCGGGCGTGCTGTGGCGCGAAGCGTGCGGACGGTTGACGTTCGACGAGACCGCGCCCGAGACGTCCGAGCAGACGATCTTCGACCTGGCCTCCCTCACGAAGGTGCTCGTTACGAGCCTGCTCGCCATGCGGATGGTCGACCGCGGGAGGCTCCGCCTCGAGCGGCGTGTCGCCGACATCCTCCCCTCCTGGAGACGCCCGGACCGCCGCGACGTTCGGCTGGCGGAGCTCCTGGCGCACGCCTCCGGGCTGCCCGCGCACAGGCCCTTCTACGAGACGTGCGCGGGACGCGCGGCCTACGACGCAGCCATCGGCGCCGAACCGCTCGAGTTCGAGCCGGGTACGCGGAGTCTCTATAGCGATCTCGGGTTCATCGCGCTCGGCTTCGCGCTCGAGGATCTGGCGGGTCAGCCGCTGGACGCTCAGTTCGGGAATCTTCGCGACGTGATCGAGTCAGGGGAGACAGTCCTCTCCGGCGCAGGCCCATCGATCGAAATCGGCTTTGCGGTGCCGGCGTCGGCGCCGGACCGGGTGGCGCCGACGCGAGGCACAGATGCGACGCGGGGCCTGGTGCACGACGAGAACGCGGAGGCCCTCGGGGGCGTGACCGGCCACGCCGGGCTGTTCGGAACGGCGGGCGCGGTCGGGACCATCGCCCGCTGGATGCTGCGCTCGGTCGTCGGGACGACGCCTGGCCGCGGACTCGCCACGCAGTCAACGGCCGTCAGGTTCGTGTCGAAGGCCGGGATCCCGGGGAGCTCACGCGCCCTCGGGTGGGACACGATGCTGCCGACCTCGTCCTGCGGCACGCGGATGTCGCCGCGCGCCTTCGGCCATACGGGACACACCGGCACGTCGTTGTGGATCGACCCTGACGCCGGGCTCTACGTGGTGCAGCTGACCAATCGGGTGTACCCGGGCGGCGGGAGCACCGAGGACATCACGCGCTTCAGGCGCGCGTTCCACGATGCGGTGATGGCGGACGTCAGGTCTTCCAACCCGAGAGCCTGAGCGCGCGTCCATACCAGTGGATGCGTGCGCGTCAGACGCTATTGCCCGAAGCCTCGACCTCCACGGAACGGCGTTCCCGGGCCGCCCGGACCGCCAGGGCCGCCTCGCCCGCCGCCCCGGCCGGGGCCGATGCCCGGTCCCATTCCGCCTCCCGGACCACCGCGTGGCCCACCAGGACCGCCGCGACCGNNGGAGCACGAACAGCCACTCGTTGTAATGGGTGCCGCCGTTGTAGATTCGAATCGAGTCCGCGGTGCTGGTGCTGCGCACGCCGATGACGCCGCCCCTCGCTCCGGACACACCGCCGGGCATCGTTCCCTGCGTGACGGCGCCGGACCGCGAGTCGAACGTCAGCGAGAGCCCCCCCTGCACCCGCTGGGCTGGCGTCGATCGCTGAAGGCCCCCCGCGCTGCCCTGCCCCGGGGTCGGCGTCAGTGGAGTGCCCTGGTAGAGAACCTCGAACGCCCCGTCCTCGACCATCGGGTCCTTGTACTGCTTGCGAAGGAACTTCAGGTTGACCAGTGTGCCGACATCAGGGGGATACGCAGCGGCGAACTTCCGCTGGTAGAGCTGCAGCGCCCGGACGTACTGCCGGCCCCGGAAGACCAATTCCTCTTCCTTTTCGCGCCGCACGGCCAGCCGCCACGCCGGCATCGCCACCGTCATGGCGACGGTCATCACCGCCACGGCGACGAGCAGCGCCGCCATCGCGTATCCGTCCGCACGCTTCCTCGCTTGACCGGTCCTGCTCATGTAGTAAACTGCTAGGCGAAATCCATGATACCAGAGTCACCTACCCGTGGATCGACGGTCAACGCAAGGCAGTTTTCCTCTGGCCGCCCGGCTGTTGTCCTTCTGGTACTGGTCGCGCTGGTCGCCGGCGCAGGCTGCCACCAGTCGCCGCTCTTCGCCCCGACCGGCGCCACGATTACGCTTTCGAGTAGCGCGCTGATCTTACCGCTCAACGGCACCGCACAGATTACGGCGACGGTCGTCGAGAGTGGCGGCTCGGCGGTCTCGAACGGGACGACCGTCACCTTTACGACCACCCTCGGCTCGTTCGTCTCGAACACGGCGACGACCAACGCCGGCAGGGCCGTGGTGACCTTCAACGCCGGCACCCAGTCGGGGACGGCCACGGTGACGGCGTTCTCCGGGTCCGTCGGAACCTCGGGAGGCACCGGCACGACGGCGACGTCGCTGTCGATCACGATCGGCTCGGCCGCGGTATCGAACGTCCTGGTGACGGCCAGCCCGGCCAGCGTGTCGCAGCTCGGCACCATCCCGTCCACGATCACGGCCACCGTCGTTGACGCCAACAACAACGGAATTCCCGGCGCGACGGTCCTGTTCTCGACCGACCAGGGCTCGCTCTCGGCGGTCACCGCGACGACGAACGCAGGCGGCCAGGCCACGACGCAGCTGACGACGAGCCAGGCGGCCACGGTGACCGCCACGGTCGGCGCGAAGTCAGGCACGGTCAAGATATCGGTGTACGCGGCACCGACGATTGCCATCACGGCGCCGACATCGCCAACGGCCCTCGTCGCCTCGAACTTCACGCTGACCGTGACGCCCGGGACCGGTGCCGCGGCCATCAGCGACGTCACGGTGAACTTCGGTGACGCCACAGCCCCGGTCGACCTTGGCGCTGTCAGCGGGTCCATCGGCGTCTCGCATGCCTACGCCAACCCCGGCCAGTACACGTTTACGGTCACGGTGAAAGACGGAAGCGGACAGACCGTGTCGGCGTCGACACCGGTCGTCGTGTACGCCGCGATTCCGTTCACGCTATCGGTGACGGCATCGCCGAGCACCGCGGCGTCCAATGTCACTCTGGTGGTGTTCACGGCCACGCCCAACGCCGGCGCGCCCGCAATCCTGAATTACTCGTGGGACTTCGGCAACGGGAACAAGGCGCAGACCTCCGTCCCGTTCGTGTCGTACACGTATCCGGCTGTGCCGAACGGGACGCCCAGTCAGCAACTCCTGGTAAGCGTGACGGCGACGGGCGCCGATGGCCGGGTCGGCTACGGAAGCGTGGCCATCACCGTCACCCAGTAGCCCGACGCGGTCTGGATTCGGAAGTTCGAGGCAGAAGAGGCGGCCTTCTGGCCGCCTCTTCCTTTGTACGGCGGGTCGCTCAGCGTCCAGGCTGCGGAGCCCGCCCCGTCAGCACCGCCAGCGAGCGCCGCGCGTTCTCGTTGTTCGGGTTGATCCGCAGCACTTCCCGGAACTGCTCCGCGGCCTCCGCCGTCCTCCCCGTGCCGCCGAGCGCCCAGCCAAGATAGAGGTGGGCCTGCTCCAGGTTCGGCTGCATGCGGATGGCCTCGGTAAAGTGCGGGATCGCCTCGACCGCCTTTCCCTGCCCGGCAAGCGCGAAGCCCAGGTTGACGTGCGCCTGCGCCTGCTCCGGATCGAGCCGGAGCGCTTCCTGGAACTCGGCGACGGCCTCGGCGGTCCGGCCGATCCTCCCCAGCGCCACGCCCAGGTTGTTCCGCGTGTCGGCCACGCCGGGCGCAAGTCGAAGCGATTCGCGGTACTGCGCGACCGAGTCGTCG
>PMKG01000088.1 GCA_003157675.1 Acidobacteriota bacterium | reverse complement strand
CCGCCGGGACCGCCGTGCACGAACACCGCCGGCTTGCCCGCCGGATTCCCGCACTCCTCGAAGTACAGGTCGTGCCCGCCCGGCACGACGAGGCGCCCCGTGCGGTACGGCTCGATCTGCGGGTAGGCCCAGGTGACCGGGTCCTTCACGGGATGCGGCATGGAGCCTCTCGCTGCTCGGGTGAGGAATCACGCTCGAAGATCGCCGAACCGTAGCACCCGCCCGGGCCACCCTCAACGCACATTCGGGGCACGCCCGTGGCGCCCTCCGCCGCTCAGGACCCCGGCGGGATCGCGGGGACGAGCACCTCGCGGCGGTAGCGACGCAGCTGCGGCGTGCGCGCGGCGATCCACACCACGGCGAGCACGCAGCCCACGCCCCCGGTCACAACCGAGAACTGCGCGCCGCAGAGGTTCGCCAGCACCCCGGCCTCGAACTCGCCGAGCTGCGGCCCGCCCATGAAGAACACCATGTTGACGCCGACCATCCGGCCACGGATGTGATCGGGCGTCTCGAGCTGGCGGATGACGTTGCGGAACACGGTGCTGACGGTGTCGGCCGCCCCCGAAGCGGCCAGGCAGGCGAACGTCAGCCAGAAGCTGCGCGACACGCCGAAGACCACCGTTGCCGCCCCATAAGCGGTGACTGCCCACAGCAACGTCCGGCCGCGGTGGCGGACCCGGTCGGCCTCGCGCACCATCGCCACGCTGGCCACGAGCGCCCCGGCCGACGGCGCGGCGTAGAGCAGGCCGTAGCCGTGCGCGCCGACGCGCAGCACGTCCTGCGCAAAGATCGGCAGCAGTGCCGTCGCCGACGCGAAGAAGGTCGCGAAGAAGTCGAGCAGCATCGTCGAGCGGATCATCGGCGAGGCGAAGACGAACCGAATCCCTTCCTTTGCCGCCGCCAGGCTGATCTCGCCCGCCTCGGTCGCCGAGGTCGACTGCACGCCGCGCATGAGCAGCACGCCGACGATCACGGCGACGAACGACAGCGCGTTGATCGCGTACGCCCAAGCCACGCCGCCGACGCCGATGACCAGGCCGGCGAGCGACGGCCCGGCGACCGACGCCGCCTGGAAGACGATCGTGTTCAGGCTGAGCGCGTTCGGCAGGTGCTCGCGCGGCACGAGGTTGGGGATGAGCGACTGCCGCGCGGGGGCGTCGAAGGCGGAAGCGGCCGAGGTCAGCGCCGCCAGCACGTAGATCGGCCACACCGTCCGCAGCCCCTGGAAGGCCAGCACGGCAAGGACCGCCGCCAGGACGCCCATCGTCGCCTGCGTGACGAGCATCATCCGCCGCCGGTCGAGGACGTCGGCGACGACCCCGCTGAACAGCGAGAAGGCGACGATCGGCACGACCCTGACGAGGCCGACCAGGCCGAGCGCGAGCCCCTTCCGGTCCGGCGCGACGAGCAGCGACACGTGCCAGAGGATGGCCGCCGTCTGCATCATCGTGCCCGAGACGGAGATCAGCTGACCGATCCAGAGCAGTCGGAAGTTGCGGTGACCGAGCGCCGGGAGATGAAAGTGCGGTACGGCCACGGCCCTCAATGTCCGCGAGCCAGGAGGCTCGCGCCATCGAAACGACTGTGCAGCGCCGGCGTCCTCGCCGGCGGCCCGCTCACGCGGGCAGCTCGATGATCTCGGCCTGGGGCAGGCCGTGCCGAATCGTCAGGCGCGCGACGGTCGGCATCAGGTCGAACCGGCGCGGCCCGGCGGCGCCGGGATTGACGACCAGCCGTCCGCCCGAGCGCAGGATGAGCGGCCGGTGCGTGTGGCCGTACACAATGACGTCGGCCTCGTAACGGGCCAGCAGCATCGCGGGCGTCGGGCTGCCCAGCTCGTGCCCGTGGCTGACGTGCACCGAGAGGCCGTCCACGACCTCGGTGAAGTGGCGGCTGAGCCCCGGGTCGTCCGCCATATCGGTGTTCCCGAAGACCGCCTGCACCGGCGCGATCTGTTCCAGGAGGTGCAGCACTTCGCGCCCGCCGACGTCGCCCGCATGGAAGATCGCCGACACGCCGTCGAGCGCGAGAAACACGTCCGGGCGCACGAGGCCGTGCGTGTCGGAGATGAGCCCGATCACGCGGGCCGTGCCCGTGTCCCCGCCGGCCGTCGCGCGGCGTTCCTTCACTGGTGGCCGAGCACCTTGTGCGGCACGTACGGCTCTTCGAGCCGTCGGCGCTCGTCGTCGGTCAACGCGAGGTCGAGCGCCGCTACGGCCTGGTCGAGGTGCTCGATCTTCGACGCCCCGACGATCGGCGCCGTCACGCCCGGCTGTCCCAGGATCCACGCCAGGGCCACCTGCGTCGGCCTTACGCCGCGCACCTTGGCCACCTCGACGACGCGGTCGGCCACGCTGAAGTCGGCGTCGCTGTAATAGAGCTTCTGGCCGTAGTCGTCCGTCTTGGCGCGCGAGGTCTCGCCCCAGTCCTCGCGGCGCCGGTTCCCCGCCAGGAAGCCGCGCGCCAGCGGGCTCCACGGGATGACGCCGACGCCCTCGACGCGGCAGAACGGCAGCATCTCCCGCTCTTCCTCGCGGTAGATCAGGTTGTAGTGGTTCTGCATCGACACGAAGCGCGTCCAGCCGTGCCGGTCCGCGAGGTACAGCGCCCGCGCGAACTGCCAGGCATACATGCTCGACGCGCCGATGTAGCGGGCCTTACCGGACTTCACGACGTCGTGCAGCGCCTCGAGCGTCTCCTCGACGGGCGTGTGCGGGTCCAGCCGGTGAATCTGGTAGAGGTCCACGTAATCAACGCCCAGGCGGCGGAGCGACGCGTCGATGGCGTCGAGGATGTGCTTGCGCGAGAGCCCGCGGTCGTTCGGCCCGGGCCCCATCGGGAAGAACGCCTTCGTGGCGATGACCACCTGGTCACGCGTCGTGAAGTCGCGCAGCGCGCGCCCGAGCACCTGCTCGCTCGCGCCGAGCGAGTACATGTCGGCGGTGTCGAAGAAGGTGATGCCGAGTTCGAGCGCCCGCTTGATGAACGGCCGGCTCTCCTCTTCGGCCAGCACCCAGGGCCGCCACTCAGGGGTGCCGTAAGTCATGGCGCCGAGGCAGAGCCTCGACACCTTCAAGCCTGACTTCCCGAGATTGACGTACTGCATGGTCATCCCGCTGCTCCTATCGATGAGGGCTGCGACGATCTGATTATAGCGTCCAGCGCTGTCGGGTCGGACCTGCGGCCAGGCGTCAGACGTCGACGCTCAGGCCGAGGCGCTGCGTCGCGCGNNGCGAGCGCTTCCGCCCGGGCCGGGGTCCGCAGGCTCCACGCTTCGAGCCGGCCGAAGACGAGCGTGCACAGCAGGAACGCGCCGTGGTAGAGGGGCCAGAGGAACTTGAACGTGCCCGTCGATCCGTATGCGCGGGTGAACGGCAGCGCGCGAAGGCCGACGAAAGCGGCCTCGACCATCAAGCCGGCGGCCAGCGTACCGACCGCGAGATGCACGGCGGCGACCTGCCAGCCCCACAGCAGCGCGTGGAGGGGCGCGAGGGCCAGCAGCAGGACCATCGCGAGCATGAAGACCGCCCGCCGGACGCCGGAGAAGTACCGGCCGGGCTGGCCCGCCCACGCGACCCGGAACATCCAGTTGGCGCAAAGCTCGGCCGGCATGGAGAAGACGAAGCGCAGGCCCCAGACCAGGCAGAACACCAGCACCATCTGCAGCGCGAGGAGCGCCGCGGTCGGCTCCGCGGACAGCCGCCACGCCCGCTGCACCTCGTCCAGGGGAACCAGGATGACAATCGCCGCGAACGCCAGGGCCCCGAAGGCCGCCAGGTAGAACCGTTGACTGGTCCCGCGCGCCAGCGCCTGGAGCGTGAAGAAGAACGTCCCCTGCGCGATCGGGTCGCGCACCACGGTCTTTCCGATGGCCCGCGAGACGCCGCGGACCAGCCAGCGGGGCAGCGACGACCGCGCCAACGACGCCCGCCGGACCAGCCGGCGTGTCTCGAGCGCGTAGCCTCCGACGGCCACCAGCGCCGCGATGGCGAGCGCGACCAGGCCGATGCCCGCCAGACGGTCGAACACCGGCATGTACCACAAGTAATCGGCCCGTGAACTGTTCGCCTCGCGTGGCGTCCAATACGCCTTCCCCCTCGGCGACGCGACCTGCGGCGAGTCGAGCACGCCGCGCCCGGTCAGCGACTCGGAGAGACCGAGAAACCACATCGGCGGACTGAGGGTGACCGCCACGCCGCCGGTCGGGAGCACCTCCCGGGAGACGCTCCGGTGGCCAGGCAGCAGGAGGAGGGCCGTCACCAGCGCGAGCACCAGGATGAATTGCACGAGCACGGCGACGCGCCGGAACCACCGCGCACCCAGGAGCAAGACGATGACTTCGCGGATGCCCAGGATCGTGAAGAACGCGAACGCGACGGCGGCCAGCGAGACGGCCGCCTGCACGCTCATCAGCCATACGCCCTGCGCCAGGCCGATCTGCAGCGTCCCCAACAGCACCAACGGATGCACGATGCTCGGGATCGCGGTGACCGCCGCGGCGAAGGCCAGGATGAAGAGCCCGAGCGCGCCGAGCTTCGCCGCGACCAGCGTGCGGCGCGCGATCGGCAGCGGACCGAGTATGGCGATGTCGCGGACGTCGAGCGCCAGCGCGTCCCACTCGACCACGGTGACGATCCCCATGACGGTCATCGAGAGCGCCAGGAAGAAGAACTTGTCGTCGAGCCCCATCAGCAGCCGGCGCCCGGGCGTGATGTACCGGTTCATGTACTTGAAGAGCAGCGGCGCGGCGGCGAGCAGGCCCGGCACGGCGAGGGCGGCGAACACGAGCCCCATGTTGTCGAATCCGCTGCCATTCGGCGAGACCAGGTCGTTGTCGAAGAAGCGCCTGAAGAAGAGCCGCCGGAGCAGGGCGATCGGACGGTCGCTCATTGCGCCACCAGGTCGGCGATGTCGCGGGCGACGCGTTCGGGGTCCTCGCGGACGACGAGTTGGGCGAACACCTCCTCGAGCGAATCGCGCGCCATCAACTCGCGCAGGTGCTCCACCGAGTCGTCGGCTACCACCCGGCCGCGGTGCAGCACGACGACGCGCGAACACAGCTTCTCGACCACCTCCAGCACGTGCGAGCTGTAAAGGATCGTCTTGCCCCGACCGGCAAGAGCCCGGACCAGGTGCCGGAAGACCAGCGCGGCCGTGACGTCCAGGCCCGAAAGCGGCTCGTCGAAAATGAGCAGGTCGGGGTCGTGGATGAGCGCCGCCGATATCAGGACTTTCTGGCGCATCCCCTTGGAGTACGACCCGATCGACTGGTCGGCGTCGCGGCCGAGGCCGAAGAGGTGGAGGAGGCCTTCGACGCGCCGTTCGAGCGTCGGGGCCGCAATCTCCCGCAGGCGGCCGACGAGCTGGAGGTACTCGCGCCCGGAGAGGAAGGGATAGAGGTGGGGCTCCTCCGGGACGTAGCCGACGCGGC
>PMKG01000087.1 GCA_003157675.1 Acidobacteriota bacterium | reverse complement strand
TAGGCTTCGAAGACTTCGGCACGGCACCGCTCCTGTGTGGCCATCGTCACCAGCTCGTCGCTCGAGAACGGCAGCATCAGGACCCGGCGCAGCAGCCAGTTGTACTTCTCCTTGCCGACCGGGACCAGCGGCCCCATCCCCGCGCGCCGGCTTTGCAGCCAGGTCGCATACCCTTCGAGCGCCTGGCCCGCGGCCGCCGCAGCCGCCCGGAGCTTCTCGCGCTCGGACGCGGGGAAACGGCGGCCGAGTGTCTCGGCCAGGCGGTCGCACTTCCCGCTGACGTTCTTGAGATGCGCGAGGGCACGGTCGGCCATGGGGCCGATAGGCGCCGTTAGGTTGCTCTTCGCGGCTTCGACGACCTGTGGCACCTGGCCGAGCAGCCGAATGATGACCGCCGCCCGCGCGGCATCGAAGGGAGTGGGACGAACGAGCTGGTTGTACACGACGCCGACGCTCTGGGCGATGTAGAAGTCCGGGTCGCGGGACGGCGAGGCGATGACGTGACGGTCGAAATCGGCCTTGTCCAGCTCGCTGCGGAGCAGCAGGTAGTCGATCTGGTCGCCTTTCGACAGCTTCTTCGGGTCGATGGCCGCCAGCCGCTGCTCGAACGACTTCACGGCCTCGTCGCCCTTGGCCAGCGCCNNCGAGGCGGCGGCTCGGTGAAGTGCTGGAGGGGCTCGACCGCCTCGACACCCGCCTCGTCGCCCTTGGCCAGCGCCGCCGGCGACCAGTCGGGCACCCAGTCGGCCGGGCGCTCAAGTCGATCCACGTCGTCGTAGGTGAACGGCTGGTACTGGAGACGCCACGCGAAGACGTCGTCTCCGAGTTTCTGAAGCGCAGGGTCGTGCCGAGGCTGCGCTAAGCCTACCACTGCCAGCAGCGCGATGGCAGCTGCCATAGTGGTCATCGTGCGCATCGTCGTCCTCCCTTTGTATCTGATTACCGCATCGTTACCGGGCGACCCAATATTCCGTACTTGTACTCGATCCCAGGTACTGGCCTAACTGGAGCGTGCCCGATCGTTCCGACCGTCCCACGCCGGCCGATGACACGCTGCGCGACGAATTGGTGCACACCCGTCGCGACCTCGTTCGCCTGCGCGAGGAACTGGCTCGCGTCGAACGCGAGCGCGCCGATCTGCAGCGCGAGCGCGATCGGTTGCGTCGCGAGAACGAGCGGTTGAAAGACGATCTGGACGCCGCGCGGCGCGTCGGCGCGCGCCAAGCGGCCCCGTTCTCGAAGGGCGCGCCCACGCCGCACCCGAAGCGCCCGGGCCGCAAGTCGGGGACCGCGCACGGACGCCACGGTCAGCCGCTCGTGCCTCCGCGCCTCGACGAGACCCACGACGCGCCGCTCCCGCCGGGGTGCCCCCACTGTGGCGGGACCGTGCGCGAAACGCGCGTGGCCGACCAGTATCAAGACGATCTCCCCCCCGTCCGCCCGGTCGTGCGACAATTCCGCGTCCACATCGGCCGCTGCGCGCAGTGCCACCGTCAGATGCAAGGCCGTCATCCGTGGCAAACCTCCGACGCCCTCGGCGCGGCGACCGTCCAACTCGGGCCGCACGCCCTCGCGTTGGCCGTGACGCTCAACAAGCCGTTCGGCGTCTCGTTCGGCAAAATCGCCACGCTCTTCCACCAGCGCCTCGGGCTCACCCTGACGCGCGGCGCCATCGTCCGCGCGCTCCATCGCCCGCGCGCCAGGGCCGCGCCGACGTACGACGCGCTGTGCGAGACCGTGCGCGGCAGCCCGATGGTCACCCCGGACGAAACCGGGTGGCGGGTCGGCGGCTGCTTGCACTGGTTGAGGGCGTTTGCGACGCCAACCACTACGGTCTACGCGATTCGCGCCGGTCGCGGCTTCCCGGAAGCCGCCTCGATCCTGGGCACCGACTTCGGGGGCGTCCTCGTGCCCGACGGCTGGGCCCCCTACCGGCACTTCACGCGGGCGGCGCCTGACACTTGTGTGGCGCATCGGCTCCGGCGGTGCCGGCTGCTGATCGGCGATCATCCGCGTGCCCCGTGGCCCGCCGAGATGCACATGGTCCTGCGCGGGGCCCTCGCGCTCCGGGAACGACACCAGGCGGACCTCGTCTCCGCGCACGGCGTCGCGTCGGTGCCGAGGGCGCCTCATCTCGCGCCTCGGCGCTGTGCTTGGCCGGTCCAGTACCATCGCCGATGTGGATCGGTTTGCGACGCAGCTCACCGTGGAGTTTCCGGCCATCTTCTCGTTTCTCTTCGACCCGGCCCTGGATGCGACGAACTGGCGCGCCGAGCAGGCCTTGCGCTCCGCCGTCGTGACCCGCAAGATGGCCGGCGGCGGCAATCGCTCCCTGCGGGGCGCCGCCACCCAACAGGTGCTCGCCTCGGTCCTCCGAACTGCGCACCTCGGCGACCTCGATGCCGTTCCGCTCGTCGTCGACCTGCTCCGCGCCCGGACGCCGACCGCCTCCGCCGCGCTACAAGCACCGCGTCAGTAGCTCAACCACCCGGTAAACAGTTACCTCCTTTTTGGGAGATTGACCCGTCTGTCCTGCATAAAGCTGTGAAAGGAGTCCCACCACCGCCCGTTCCGCGCGACGCGAGGGGCAGTATAGACGGTAACGGGGTGCTGCACAGAATCGAACTCGTCGAGGGTCTTCACGCGCGGCACATGAGCATCTTTAGGTCACCGGGCGACCGCGTAACGCTCACGCTCCTTGAGCTCCTCCGCGGGCAATGCTTCCAGATACCCGACATGAGCGGTCGACGGCCAAACCGGGGCCGGCGGGGCGCCGCCGCGGCGGAACGACACGCTACGAAACCGGGCGGATGAACCAGCCGGTGATCGGGTTGCCCAGCGCAATCTTCTGAGGCGCCCCGCCCGTCACGATGTGCTCGAAATCGCTGAACAGCGCCGGGAGACCCTTCGCCTGCAGCCATTTCGGCCCGGTCATCAGATTCAAGTGGATGTGCGGGATGCTAGCGAAGCCCGAGTTGCCTACGCGGCCGACCAACTGGCCGGCCTTGACGCGATCGCCGACCTTCACCCGAATGCTGCCCGCCAGCATGTGGCACAGGAGCGTGTATTCTCCGTTGCCGTGGTCGATTGTTACGAGGTTGCCAGTGAAGATGTCGCCGTCCTTGCGGATCATATCCGCCGCCGGCGCCTCACCGACGGCGTATGCGGGCATGTCGTTGCGGACGTCCACCACCGTGCCGCCGGCCGCAGCGAGCACCGGCGCTCCGTAGGTGTAGAAGTCCTCGGGCTTCTTGCCATTCGTGCGGAACGGCAGACCGTCTGGCCCCAGCTTCACGAAGTCCCAGCCGTAGCTGGTCAGCCCGTTGAGCCCGCTGCGCCGATGCCCGGTGGACAGGTCGTTTCCGGCGTCGACCACCCACACGCCCGAGAACGGCAGGCGTAGCTTCGTCTTCTGTTGGTACTCGCCGATCGGGATCGTGTGAGTAAAGCTCGAGGCCTGCTTCTGCGGATCGGTGAAGTGGAAGCGAAACTCTAGGCTGTCGGCGCGCGCGAACCAGGGGCGCGCGAACGGGATGCGCACCCAGGACACGCTCCCGTTCGGCGGCACTTCCGGCGTGCCAGGCTGCTCCGTTCCGTGCATCACCTTCGTCAGGTAGTACTCCGGCGTCATGTCAAAGTCCCCCTTGATCCATTCCAGCCGCTGCAGGTAGCTTCGGGGGTACTGCTCCTCCCACACCGTCTGTCCGGCCCGCGCGAACCGGACGTCCACGGCGTCGATGGTCAGGGGCACGCTCTCCTTCGACTTGATGACGAGGTGCATCAGCCACGTGAGGTTCTGCGTGTTCGCGTGACCGTCGGGCGGCGTTGAGGCCATGTCCGCGTAGACGCCCTCGGGCACGACCCAGAGATGCGATGGCAGGGTGGTGATGGTGACATTCGCCGTGCGCTCGCCGGGCGGTTGCGCGGCAGGTTGCGAGGCCGGCGACGTGCATCCGACCGCGACGAGGGCGACCACCGCTGCGAAGACCCGCCAGGCCGTTGCAGCGGGAATACGTGATCGATTCATGGATCTCCTCCAGGGGGCAAGAACCACAACGAAAGCGCACTCAAGCCGCGCCCCTTCGCGTCGGCCCGCCGCAGTTCCGAGAGCGCGCTTCGCGGCCTTTGTGGTGGCGGCCGGTGGGCGGGCTCCGCGCCCTTCTATCTAGACGTCTTGAAGGGCCAAAGTCGTTGCGAATGAGTCAAGTTCTATCGAGGTCACTCGTGCCCTTCAAGACGTCTAGAGCCCCGCGCGTGCGCGGGGCCAGCCAACAGCGTTCCTGGGACTAGCGAGGGGCGCCATGAAACCGCCGCTCCACGCTCGGCGGT
>PMKG01000305.1 GCA_003157675.1 Acidobacteriota bacterium | reverse complement strand
CAAGAGGGTCTGCCCAGTCAGCAGAAACCACAATTCGCTGCCCGGCGAGGTCGTCGCGGCGGTCGTCGCAGCGGTCGTCGCGCTCGTGGTGGCGCTCGGCGCCGGCTCGGGCATGATGGCCGAGTGGACGACGTTCGCGCAGTACCTGCACGCGCCGGCCGCCGTCGGCCCGTCCGCGCTGGTCGACCCGATCTTCGGCCGGACGGTCTCGTTCTACCTGTTCACCCTCCCGGCCTGGCAGCTCGTCGCCACCTGGCTGACGACGATCGCCCTCGTGGTCTTCGTCGCCGCGCTGCTCGTGCTGGTGCTGGGCGGCGCCGACAACCCGGTGGCGCTGGCCGGCCTCCGAACCCGGCGGCCCGCGTACCGCGGCGTGTCGTTCGCCGTGGCGCTGATCCTGCTCGTCATGGCGGCGCGCGTCTGGCTGTCGCGGTTCGATTTCCTGTTCGACGACCACACCGTGTACTCGGGCGCCGGCTATACCGAGGCGCACATCCTCATCCCGGGCCTGCTGCTGGTCGCGCTGGCGCTGGTCGTCGGAGCGGCCATCGCCCTCTTCAACGCGTTCGGGCCGCGCCGGCTGCTAACGCTGCTCACCGCCGTCGCCCCGGCCGTCGTGGTCTACGTGGGCCTCACCGTCGTGTCGTGGTACGTGGGCGGCTTCATCGTGAAGCCGAACCAGCTCGTGCGGGAGCGGCCCTACATCGCCCACAATATCGAGTTCACCACCCGGGCGTTCAACCTGTCGGGCGTGCAGCAGAAAGCCTTCCCGGCCGACCCCGGCCTGGCGGCGGTGGACTTCACGCACAACGGCGCGACGATCGACAACATCCGGCTCTGGGACTGGCGGGCGCTGCAGGACACGTTGCGGCAGATCCAGGAGATCCGGACCTACTACGACTTCCCCGACATCGACATCGACCGCTACCTCATCGGCGGGCGGATGCGCCAGGTGATGGTCGCGGCGCGCGAATTAAACGTCGAGAAGCTCCCCGAGAGCAGTCGCAACTTCATCAACGAGAAGCTGATCTACACGCACGGCTACGGCGTGACCATGAACCCGGTGAACGGGTTCACGGCCGAAGGGCTGCCCGACCTGATCCTGAAGGACATGCCGGTGCAGAGCACCGTGCCCGAGATCAAGGTCACGCGGCCCGAGATTTACTTCGGCCAGCTCACCAACACCGACGTCTACGTGAAGACGCGGCAGAAGGAGTTCAACTACCCGCAGGGGGAGACCAACAGCTTCGCCACCTACGAAGGGAAGGGGGGCATCGTCATCGGCTCGTTCGGGCGGCGGCTGTTGCTCTCGGCGAGCCGCGGCGGCGCCGACCTCTCGAAGCTGCCCTTCAGCGACGACATCACGCCCGACAGCCGCCTGCTGATGCGCCGGAACATCCGCGAGCGCGTGCACGCGCTCGCCCCGTTCCTCACCTTCGACCCCGATCCGTACATCGTCGTCAGCGGGTCCGGCCGTCTGTACTGGCTCATGGACGGTTACACGATGTCTGACACGTTCCCGTACGCCCGCCACTATCGCGTGGGCGATGCGGCGGTGAGCTACGTGCGGAACAGCGTGAAAGTGATGGTGGACGCCTACGACGGGACGGTCACCTTCTACGTGTTCGACGACGAGGACCCCATCGTCGCGTGCTACCGCGGGATGTTCCCCACGCTGTTCGTCGACGGCAGCCGGATGCCGGCCGACATCCGGGCGCACGTGCGCTACCCCGAGCTGATGCTGAAGGTGCAGGCGGCGGCGTACAGCCTCTACCACATGCGGGATCCCGAGGTGTTCTACAACCGCGAGGACCTGTGGAGTGTGGCGAGCGAGGTGACGCTCAGCGAGGACCGCGAGCAGGTCACCCGGCCGCTCGATCCGAACTACGTGCTGATGACGCTGCCAGGCGAGGAGGCCGGGTCGGGCGAGAAGGCGCTGGAGTTCATCGAGATCCTGCCCTTCACCCCGTCGAACCGCAACAACCTGATCGGGTGGATCGCGGGCCGCAGCGACGGGGCGGAGTACGGCAAGACGGTGGTGTACGATTTCCCGAAGAGCCGGCTGGTGGACGGCCCGCTGCAGATCGAGGCGCGCATCGACCAGAACCCGCAGCTCTCCTCGCAGCTCACGTTGTGGAACCAGCAGGGTTCGCACGTCAGGCGCGGCAGCCTGCTCGTGATTCCCATCGGTCGCGGGCTGCTCTACGCCAAGCCGATCTACCTGCAGGCCGAGCGCAGCCCGATGCCGCAGTTGAGGCTGGTCGTTCTGGCCTTGCAGGACCAGCTCGGCTACGGACCGACGTTCGAGGCCGCCATGAGCAACCTCCTCGGCGGAGGCGAGTCGTCTGCTGGGCAGGCCGGCGGGACCGGCACGTGGGAAATGGGTGGCGCGGGAACGCAGGCGCCCCCGGCGGGGCAGCCGGCCGCGGCGCCGGTCGGCAGATTGCCGCCGGGCACCGTGATTACGCCGGCCGTGCAGGCGCTCATCGACCAGGCGACGCACGACCTCACCGAGTATCAGCGCCTGACGGCAGAAGGCAAACTCGGCGAGGCGGGTCAGCGCCTCGAGTCGCTGAAGAAGACGCTCGAACGACTCAAGAAGGAGCGGTAGCCGATCTCACGCCAGGGGGCCGTGGTCGTGCTTAAGCAATCGCTACAGCTTAGCTTGTCGCTGGCTGGCGGTTGTTGATAGACTCAGTTTGCCCTCCCGTATCTCGAATTCCCTATGAACCAGCCCCTGTTATTGCTCGACGTGCGTTGTCCGAACTGCCAGGCGGCGCTGACCACCAACGAGCAGGTCGTCCTCGGGGCGCACCTGGTCGGCACCGGGCAGGAAGGCGAAGTTCGCCTGAGCGCGCTGTTCGGCGACAGCCGCGCCGAGACCGATCTGGCTATTGGGGACGGGGACGCGGTGACCTACGCCTGCCCCGTCTGCGAGCGGACCCTGACGGTGGAGACGCCGTGCAGGTTCTGCGGCGGCCCGCTGGCTTCGGTCACGCTGGCGAGCGGCGAGCCGCTGGAGTTCTGCGGGCGGAAGGGGTGTCGTGGCCACGCGCTCGGCGGCTACGGCGATCTCGACGAGATGACCGACCTGCTCAACCGGATGTTCAAGATCCCCCACGACTGACCGAGACGTCGGAGTCCTTATGCACACTCACCGGGCGTACAACTTCAAGAACCAGCACTTCGTGGGCGAGGAGGGGCGGCTCATCCCGCTGCTGCAGCAGGCCCAGGCCGAGGACGGCTACCTGCGAACGGAGCGGCTGCAGGAGATCCACGAGGTGTCGGGCATCCCGCTCGCCCACATCTACGGCGTGGCGACCTTCTACGCGCAGTTCCGGCTGAAGCCGGTGGGCAAGTTCCTCCTGCGGGTCTGCCACGGCACGGCGTGCCACGTGAGCGGCGCGGTCGAGCTGAGCCAGGCGGTCGAGAAACATCTCGGCGTTCCCAACGGTGAGACGACGCCCGACCGCATGTTCAGCATCGAGACCGTCTCGTGCCTCGGTTGCTGCTCGCTGGCGCCGGCGATGATGATCAACAACGCGACGTTCGGCAATCTCAGCCCGTCCGCCGCGGTGAAGGTCGTGAAGAAGTTCCAGAAGGGGGAGCGGTCATGACGCGGGTCACGGTCGGCTATTCCACGTGCGGGATCGCAGCCGGCGCCGAGGACACCTACAAGGCGCTCGAGACGAAGCTCGCCACCCTCGCCGAGCCCGCCGAGCTCCTGCGTACCGGCTGCGTCGGCATGTGCTACCAGGAGCCGCTCGTCGAAATCAGCAACGGCGACGGCGTCCGGTACCTGTACGGCCACGTCAGCCCCGACAAGGTCGGCCGCCTGATCGACGAGCACGTGTCGCAGAACGCGCCGGTGGCGGACTGGCTGGTCTGGACCAGCACCGGGCAGGGGACCGACATCGCCTACCTCTCGCGCCAGCACCGCATCGTCCTGCGCAACTGCGGGAACATCGACCCCGAGTCGATCGATGCGTACATCGCCACCGGCGGCTACCAGGCGTTGACGCAGGTGCTCGAAGCGAAGGACCCCGACGGCGTCGTCAACACGATGATCGAGTCGGGCCTGCGCGGCCGCGGCGGCGCGGGGTTCCTGACCGGGATGAAGTGGCGGTTCACCCGCCAGGCGCCGGGCAACGAGAAGTTCATCATCTGCAACGCGGACGAGGGGGATCCGGGCGCGTTC
>PMKG01000342.1 GCA_003157675.1 Acidobacteriota bacterium | reverse complement strand
GACTTGCATGTGTTAGGCACGCCGCCAGCGTTGATTCTGAGCCAGGATCAAACTCTCATGTTAAGTTCGTCGGCCCGGACGACCTCGCGGCCACCCGAGCGCAACTCGTCAACGCGAGAAAGTTTTTGGCTCTCTTGCTGCGTTGTTTCGGATTGTCGAATAATTTGCGGTTGCACCCCGACCCTCGCGGACCAGGGCGCCCGCAAGTCTGATACTCGACGGGTTGTGTTCCGCCTCCGTCCGCCTTCGCGCTTGCGCGCTCCGGCGAGACTTCGGCGAGACTTGTGTGTGCTTGCACGCACTATCTAGTTTTCAAAGAACCGACCCGCCGGCCGCCAGTTTCGCGGCCCCGGCTCCTCGAACCGTTCTCGAGGGAACCTTTTGATGTTACGGGCTTCCGGAACGCTTGTCAACCACTATCTTGCCGGCCGACGTCGTTCCCGCAACCGGCCCCCGAACGAACCGCGCTTGGGGGAACCTTACGAAGATACCAACCAACGCTTCCCGTGTCAATCCCTTTTTCGCACCTGTGCGAAGTTTTCAGGGACCGCCGCGGGACTTGCTTCAGGCGGAGACAGGAAATGCTCCGGACGTTCCGGAGCATCGGGCCACCGTGGTCACGGTGGGTCACGTCCGAGGCAGACGGACAATATACCCGCGCCGGCCGGAGAAGTCAACCGCCGGCGCGAACCCCGGCTTCAGGCTCAGGGCTTCAGACTTTCGGCCGTGTCACGCGCGTCACGCTCGCGGCGGACCCGCACCACGTGCCGGCTCCGCTGGCCCTTCCGCAGCACGAGCAGCCGGCCGTCGATGGCCTGGTCGAGCGTCACCCGGCTCCGCTCGTCGGTGACCCGCCCGTCGTTGAGGTAAATGCCGCCCCCCTTGATCGCCCGGGCGGCCTCCCCCTTCGACGTCACGAGCCCCGTGAGCGCCAGCAGTTCCGCGATCGCCAGGCCCGGCTCCGCCAGCCGCCCGGCCTCCACCTCGGTCGACGGCACGTCGGCGAACACCTCGAGCACCTCGTCCGCCCTCGCGTCCGCCAGGCTTCCGCCGAACAGGATCGCGCTCGCGCGCTCGGCCCGCGCCACCGCCTCGCCGCCCCGGACCAGTTGCGTCGCCTCGCGCGCCAGCTCGCGCTGCGCGACCCGCTTCTCGGGCGCCGACGCGAGCTCGGCCGAGAGCTCGCCAACCCGCGCTTCGTCGAGGAACGTGAAGAACTTGAGGTACTTCACCGCGTCGCGGTCGTCGGTGTTGAGCCAGAACTGGTAGAAGCGGAAGTCCGAGGTCAGCACCGGGTCAAGCCAGACCGCGCCCGCCTCCGTCTTGCCGAACTTCACGCCCGACGCCGTCGTGACGAGCGGCATCACCAGGCCATGCGCCTTCCCGGCCCGCAGCTTCCTGATGAGATCCGCGCCGGCGACGATGTTGCCCCACTGGTCGCTGCCGCCCAGCTGCAGCGTGCAGCGGTAGCGATCGAACAGCACCAGGAAGTCGTAGGCCTGGAGCAGCGAGTAGGTGAACTCGGTATACGAGATCCCGTCCTCCGACTCGATCCGCCGGCGCACCGACTCCCTGGCCAGCATCCCGTTGACGGTGAAGTGCTTCCCGACGTCGCGCAGGAACTCCATCAGGTTCAGCTTCGCCAGCCAGTCGGCGTTGTTCACGATCCGCGCGGGATTCGCCGCCGCGTCGAAGTCGAGAAACCGCTCGAGCTGCCTGCGGATCCCCTTCAGGTTGTCCTCGATCTGCTCGAGGCTCAGCAGCTGGCGCTCCTGCGTCTTCCCGCTCGGGTCGCCCACCATGCCCGTGCCGCCGCCCGCAATCGCGATCGGCGTATGGCCGAACCGCTGCATGCGCGCGAGCGCCAGGAGCGGCAACAGGGAGCCGACGTGCAGGCTCGCCGCCGTGGGGTCGAAGCCGATGTAGCAGGTCACCTTCTCGCGCGCGAGCTGGTCGCGCACCCCTTCGGTCCCCTCGTACACCATGCCCCGCCACTCGAACTCCTGGTAGACGTCGCTCGCCATCGCCTCTCGTGCCTCCCGTCCGCAGTGTCCGCGAACCCCTTATCTTATGTCGAAGCCATCAGGTTCCTGCGACCGAGCCCGCGCCCAGTCGGAAGCGGCGCCCCTCGATGCTCCAGTCGCCCGAGAGCACCAGGCGGATCGCCTCCGGGTACAGCAGGTGCTCCTGCTCCAGGATCCTCGCCGAGAGCGTGTCCGCCGTGTCGTCGTCCATGACCGGCACCGCCCGCTGCGCGACGATCGGCCCGGCATCGAGGTCCCGGTCCACCAGGTGCACGGTGGCGCCGCTGATCTTCACGCCATGGGCCCACGCCTGGTGCTGCGCCTCGAGCCCGGGAAACGCGGGCAGCAGCGACGGATGGATGTTCAGAATCGCGTTCGGAAACGCCTCGACGAACACGGGGCTCAGCAGGCGCATGAAGCCCGCCAGGCACACCAGCCCAACGCCCCGCGCCCGCAACGCGCCGACCAGGGCGCGGTCGTAGTCCTCGCGGCTCGCGTAGCCGCGATGGCCCAGGCACAGCGTCTCGATCCCCGCGCGGCGCGCCCGCTCGAGGCCCGTCGCCTCGGGCCGGTTGGAGATCACGACGCCGATACAGGCGTCCAGCGCGCCCTGAACGATCGCGTCGATGATCGCCTGCAGGTTGGATCCCCGACCGGAGATCAGCACGCCGAGGGTGCGATTCATAGATGGCTCAAGGCTCAGGGCTCAGGGCTCA
>PMKG01000059.1:9073-29270 GCA_003157675.1 Acidobacteriota bacterium | reverse complement strand
GCGGCGCGCGGCCTCGACATCGAGGCGATCTCGCACGTGGTCAACTACGAGGTGCCCCAGACGCGCGATGCCTACGTCCACCGGGTCGGGCGGACCGGACGCGCCAGCCTGGCCGGCATCGCCGTGACGCTCGTGTCACCCGAGGAGCGGCGGGCGATGAACGCCATCGCCCGCGAGCTGTCGATCACCGTTCAGGAACCGGACGCCCGTCCGGCCGGCGACCAACACGCTCCCCACGGCGCGACCATTCCGCTATCGTAGGACAATGGGTTTTCGGTGGCTGACGCGCGCGATGGTCGTCGCGACGACCGCCGTCTGCCTGGCGGCGGCCGACGACTCCGGCGTGCGCGGACATGTCCGCGATCCGGATGGTCTGCCGCTTCCGGGCGTCGCCGTCACGATCGCCACCGCGTCCGGTGCCGCATTGCCGACGGGCGCAGCCGCCACGACCGATGCCGAGGGGGCGTTCTTCATCCGGCTCCCGCCTGGCGCCTATCGCATCCGCGCGAAGCTCGAAGGCTTCGCATCGGTCGACCAGCCGATCGCGGTGACGGCCGGCATCTCCCTCCAGGTCGATCTGCAGATGCGGCTGGCCTCGGTGAAGGAGCACGTGACGGTCAGAGCCGACACGCCGCAGCCGGTCCTGGGTACGCCCAGCCCGGCCGCCCCCGTGACCGCGACGCGCGAGGTGGTCGACACGGGGATGCTTCCCAACAGTCAGTACGACGACATCCTGCCGCTGCTGCCGAACGTCGTGCGCGGCCCCGACGGCCTCATCGCCGTCGCCGGTGCGAGCGCGCCGCAAGGCGGGCTGCTCGTGAACGCCGTCAACCTGTCGGATCCGATTACCGGCGAGGCGGTGCTGCTGCTGCCGCTCGAGGCCATCGACTCGGTGGACGTCTACTCCGGCGGATACCCGGCCGAGGCCGGGAGGGCCACCGGCGGCGTGACCTCGGTCCACACTCGTGCCGGCGCCGACAAGCCGCGATGGTCGGCCAACAGCTTCTTCCCGCGCATCAGGTTCGTCGGCGTCGGCCCGCACGGCGTGGACTCGTGGGAACCGAATGCGGGCATCAGCGGGCCGCTGTTCGGCGGACGGCTCTTGGTCGAACAGGCCGTCAGCTATCGCTACGACCGCAGCCGGTTCGAAACCCTGTGGGGCGAGCAGGAGAGCACGTACAAAGCCCTCATGTCCTGGACGCAGGCCGACTGGCGTGTGTCGGACCGGAACCACGTGGCCGCGACCCTGTCGTTCGACCCGCAGCGCGCCGACGCGGCAGCCATCACGGCGTTCACCTCGGCCGCCAGCGCGCCTCAGATGCAGCTCGGCGGCTGGAGCGTCGCGCTCGCCGATCGCCTCACCGTCGGCGAGCGTTCCACCCTCGACGTGCGCGCGTCCGCGGTGCGCGGGCGTCTCGCCGTCACGCCGACGGGCACGGATCCCTACGAGGTCGGCCACGACATCACGCGCGGCAGCTACTTCGATCGGCGGGACCTCGACGGCACGAGGTCGGAGGTCTCCGCCGCCTGGGGATGGACGGCGCCGTCGGGCCACCAGGTCCTCTCCGGGGTGTCCGCCGCGACCGAGTCGATCGACGGCAGCGAGGGCGCCGGCGCGGTCGACCTGCTGAACAGCGCGGGACAGCTCGTGCGGCGGGTGAGCTTCATGCCGTCGCCGGTCCCGGTGTCGGCCGGCGCCAGGCAGGTGGGCGCCTTCGCCCAGGACCGGTGGACGGCGCGGTCGTGGTTCACGCTCGATGCGGGCGTTCGCTACGACTGGTCGTCGACCTCACGGGCGGCCCTCTCGCCGCGAGTGGCCTGGACGATCAAGCTGCCGGACGGCGCGTCCACGCTCGGCGGCAGCGCCGGGATCTACGCCGACAAGATTCCGCTCTCGGCATACGCGTTTGCGAGCGGCCAGCCGCGACTGGTACAGACTTGGGATGCCGGCGGCGTGCTGACCTCTTCCGTCCTGTTCACGAACGTCCGCACCGGGACCTGGTCCACTCCGACCGCATCGAGATGGGACCTCGAGTTCGACCACCGGCTGAACCAGGCGTGGCAGGTGCGCGTGAAGTACCAGGAACGCCACGGACGGCACGAGCTGGTCGTCGACCCCGTGGTGAGCTCGCCGCAGGCCGGCTCGCTGGTGCTCGGCGACGGGGGCGAGTCGAGCGCGCGGAGCCTCGAGATGACGGCCGCCTACCGGGGTCCTGGCCGAAGGAACGAGCTGTACCTGTCCTACGTCCAGTCGCGAGCGCTCGGGTCGAGCAACACGCTTGCCGCCGTCGACGGCGCGCTCCGGGACGCGTACGTCCAGGCCGGCCAGGTGGCGCCGCTGCCGGCCGACGTGCCGCACCGGTTTCTCGCCTGGGGCGTGTTCCACCTGCCGGCGCGGATCAGCGTGGCGCCGTTCCTGGAGGTGCGCAGCGGGTTTCCCTTCACGCCGATCGACGAGCTCTGGGCTTACGCCGCGCCGGTCAACAGCGCCAGGCTGCCCTGGTTCGGCGCGCTCGACCTCTACGTGAACAAGGAGATGGTGATCTCGCCGCGCCTGCCGGAGGTCCGTTTCGGCCTCAAGCTCTACAACGTGGCCTCGGTGCATACCGAGCGCGACGTGCAGCGGGACCTCGCCCGGCCCGATTACGGTCAGACCTACAATCCGATCCCGCGCGACTTCACGTTCGTGTTCGAGCTGCTCTGGGGCAGGCAGTAGCGCGGCGGGTCAGGCCGACTCGCCTTCAACTACAGGCTCGAAGTGGTCGGGGTACAGGCGCCTGGAGCACTCGGGACACAGCCCGTGCGAGAACTTCAGGTCGAGGTGGGCGTCGAGGTACGCCTCGACCTGCATCCAGAGACCTTCGTCCCGCACCTTCTTGCAGCCCATGCAGATGGGCATGGCGTCGGCGAGCGACAGCAGCAGCGTGAGGTTCTCGATGCAGACGAGCGCGCACCGCCGGCCGTTGTAGTCGAGCGGAGAGGCCGTGACCAAGGCGTACATCTGCTGGACGCTGCCCTCGTCGTGGTACTCGAGCCGCGCCCGGCTGCGGGCCGGCTCTCCTCCCGAGATCGCGAAGGTGGTCAGGCCCCTGATCACGCAATCCGTGCAAGCCGCCGACTTCCCGCATCCCTCGCCGCTGTTGATGCAGTGCAGTGCCTCTCCGTACCGCTGACGCCGATCCGACACCTCGCCGCCACTGAGGAGGCGGCGCGCGGCCGGGTTGGTGGCCAGGATCCGAACGTCGCTGTCGGCGACGAACGCGGCAAACGGCAGGGCATCGAACACGGTGGACGAGAACGCGGCAGCAGCGGGTTCGAGCGGGCTCACGGCTTCCTCCTGACTGGGTGACCTCAATTCTAGTCCAGAACCGTCAGACAAGAGATTCGGGCGTCCCGCTGATAGAATCCTCGGGTGGGTGAATCCCCGTCGTCAGCGCGCGCTGCGCGACTCCGCTGGTTCGTCGTCGGCGTCCTGGTGCTCTCGACCGCACTGAGCTTCGTCGACCGCCAGGTCCTCGCCGCGCTGGCGCCCTTTCTCAAGGACCGGTTTCACCTCACCAACGAAGGCTACGGCCTGATCGTGTCCGCGTTTTCGCTGGCCTACGCGCTGGTGTCCCCGGCGGCCGGCCTGCTCATCGACCGGATCGGGCTGACAACCGGCGCCGCGCTCGCCGTCGGACTCTGGTCGGTTGCCGGAGTGGCGACGGGGCTGGTCGGCGGCCTCGGCGGCCTGCTGACGTGTCGGGCCCTGCTCGGCGCCGCCGAGTCGGGCGGCATCCCGGCGACGGCGAAGGGGTTCGCGCTCTACCTCGAGCCGAAAGAGCGGGCGATGGGAACCGCGCTCAACCAGGTGGGCATCACGATCGGCATGATGATCGCGCCGCTGCTGGTCGGCGGCCTCGCCGTCGCGTGGGGCTGGCGGGCCGCGTTCGTGGCCACGGGGCTGGCCGGGTGCGCCTGGGTTCCCCTGTGGCTGTTGACGGCGCGGCACATCCCCACGCGCGAGCCGGCGGGACGCGCAACGTCCGCCCCGGCGCTGTGGCGCGATTGGCGACTGTGGGCCCTCGCTGCGGCCAACATCCTGATGATGACGGTCTACAGCCTGTGGATGAACTGGACGACGGTGTTCCTCGTGTCCGCGCACGGGCTGGATCCCGCCGCCGCGAATCGCCGGTTCGCGTGGGTGCCGCCTGTCTTCGCCTCGCTCGGAGGACTGGCCGGCGGATGGCTGTCGATGAGGTGGGCGAGCCGCGGCGTGGGCCTCTATTCGGCCCGCTTGCGTGCGTGCGCGGTGGGCGCCGTGCTGCTTACCTCCACCGCGCTCGTGCCCGTGGTTCGCGGCGCGCTGCCGGCGACGGCCCTGATTTCGTTGAGCTTCTTTGCGGCGGTGGCCATGAGCGCCAACATCTACGCGATGCCGCTCGATCTCTTCGGGTCGGGCCGGGCGGCGTTCGCCGTCTCGGTCCTGACCGCGTCGTACGGCCTGATGCAGACGGTCGTCTCGCCGCTGTTCGGCCGCTCGATCGACGCGTACGGATTTGGACCGGTGTGCGGCGTCTGCGGCGTCCTGCCGCTCGCGGCGCTGGCGCTTCTCGTCGCGGTGGGGCGCCCGAGTTCCAACCGGGTGGCGGTGTGAGGCAGTTGATGTGAACTGGTCGCGGCCGGCTGGCCGCGCCGAAGGAGCCGAGATGAAAACGAACCGGGTGGTGTTGTTCGCTCGACCGTTTCTCGCCGCGCTGACCGTGCTGGCGGCTCTGTCGCCAGGCGTCCGGGGCCAGGCGCCGTCGCCGATTCTCGAGAGCCACGAGGGCGACGACTACACGCGGTACGAGCTGCTGGCGCCCGGATCGGCGCAGTTCCGCATCATCTACGAAGTCACCGCCACCACGCCGGGCGCGCGGTTCTACTTCAACCCGATCCGGAAGGGGAGCGTGGCCACCGACGAGGCGGTGTACGAGCAGATGACGGGACAACCGCTCCGCTTCGAGATCGTCGACGGCGCGGCCGCGCGCGCGGAGGGCATGCCGCAGGCGGACGCCGACACGCGTTACATCCAGGTGACTTTGCCGCGCCCGGTGCCGGTGGGCGGAGAGATCCGGCTCCGCATCGACAAGACCTACACGGATCCGAAGTCGTACTACCAGGACGGCGACGCGATTGTCTTCGACCGTGGCCTGGGCAACAAACGGAACAGCGTCGTGATGCCGCCAGGCTACGAGGTCGTGTCCTGCAACGTGCCATCGCAGGTGCTGAGACAGCCGGACGGCCGGCTGATGGTCAGCTTCTTCCACATCGGGGCCGGCGAGGCGCCGCTCGTCGTCAAGGCCACGCCGCTGCCGCGGGAGGCGTCGATGCCGCCGGCCGCTGCCTCGCCGTCCGTGAAGGCGCGCGCGACGGGAGCGCCTGCTGCGCCGGCGCCCGCGCCGTCGATCGAGGAGCGGCTCTCCGAGCGCGCGCACCAGGACCCGGAGATCGTCTACTTCCTCCAGCAGCCCGAGACGCACGCTTTCTCCCTTTACCACGACTACACGGAGGCGCACGAAGGCAACGACAAGTACCTGAACGTCGTCCGCGCCGGGAGCCGCGTGTCCAACCCGTCGGCCCGGCTGCTCGACACCGGCGAGGAACTGAAGGTCGAGACGCTCAAGGGGCCGCAAGTCACTGCCGCCCGCCTCGACATCGGAGAACCGGTGACACCGGCGACCGAGGTGGTGGTCATCCACTACCCGGCGGTGAAGAAGGGACAGTCGATTCGCCTCCGGATCATCGAGACCTATACGGACGAAGGCCGCTACTACCTGGAGGGTGGAGGAGTCGTGTTCGACAGGAGTTTCGGGCGGGCGCGGAACGCGGTCGTCCTGCCTGCGGGCTGGTACGTCACCGACAGCTCGATCCCGGCCACGATCAGCCTGACGAAGGATGGGCGCGTGCGGCTGGACTACAACAACCCGCGGCCCGACGAGGTCAGCGTTCTCCTGAGGGCGGCCCGGCGCTCGCGATGAGCACTTCGATGGCAGCGATGGCCCGAGCCTGACGCTCGGGCCACGCGCCCCGGATCTCCACGACCTTCGGGCCCGCGGCGGCCAGCGTGTCGCGGAACAGGCCGTGAATCAGCGCACGGGCCTCCTCCTCCGAGCGGTCCCGCTGGAGGCCATCCGCGATCCACGGAACATCGGGGCAGAGGAGCAGGTAGAGGTCGCCGGTGCGCGCGCGCGCCGTCTCAACCACCCATCCCGGACAATCCCCGTAATAGTGCCGGGCGTAGACGACCGTCGAGTGCAGGTCCGTGTCGCGGACCACGACGCCGCGCCCGAGCTCCTCCGCCTCGCGATCCGCGGCCTGCTCGCCCGCGAGTTGACCCCGCGCGATCGGCTCCACGTCCGACGCGTCGAGCGGCGCCTGCCTCAGATCGACATACTCACGCGCGAACTCCGTCGACCACGACGCACCGAACCTCTCGGAGAGCGCGGCTGCCAGCGTGGTCTTGCCGGTGCATTCCGACCCGGTGACGACGATGGTGAGCGGGCGGCGAGGGAGGTTCATGCGGCGCGCCCCAACGACCGACGCCATTGGCGGAGGCCCGACACGGCGAGCGCCACGTAGACAGCGTAGAGGAACGCCGTCCAGGCCAGGCCCTGCGACAGGTACATGACGACGTAGACGAGGTCGACAACCAGCCAGACCCACCAGTTCTCGACGAGTTTCCGCGTTTGCATCCACTGCGCCACGAGGCTGAACGACGTGGTGGCCGCGTCGGTGATCGGGAGCGCCTCGTCGGTGCGGCGGGCGAGCCACGCGGCGAGCGCCGCCGCGCCGAACGGGACGGTCGAGGCTGCGGCGACAAGCGTGCGTTGCGTGGCCTTCGAGACGCGGAGCGGTCCGTCGCCGTGCCCGCCGTTCACCCAGGCGTACCAGCCGTAGACCGCCAGGCCGATGTAAACGACCTGCAGGGCCATCGCGCCGTACAACCGGGCGCGAAAGAACACGGCCACGAACAGCGCGACCGATACGATGCCGACCGGCCAGCACCACACCTTCTCACGCGTCGTCAGCCACACGGCGACGATCCCCGTCGCCACGCCGGCGATCTCGAGTGCGCTCATCGGATGCGAATCAGAATCTCAGTTCGAGGGCGACGTAGACGCTGCGCGTCGCCAGCGGGTAATAGTAGCGCGTGCCCGCGAGCGTCAGCACCGACGGGTTCGCCCCCTCGACGAAGTACTGGTAGCTGTACCCGTTGGGGAACATGCGCCGGTTGTCGAGCACGTTGTTCACCTGGATCCGGAGCTTCGGATGAGCCTTCGACAACATGGGCAGCTCGCGGGACAGATCGAGCAACGCCGACGCGTTGAGACCTGTGAACGCTGGCGCCGTGAAAGACGCGTTGCCCGTGTTGTCGAGGAACGACTGGCCGACGTACTTGAGCGTCACGTCGAACGTCGCGGCGGGCATCGGCGTGTAATCGGCCGCCAGCGTGGCCAGCATGGCCGGCGTGTTGTAGGGCGCGACGTCGTTGAACGTCCGGCTCGTCGAGCCGGTCCAGTCGCCCGCGGCGTCGTAGACGTCGAAGAACTGTGTCCAGCTCGAGATCCGGTTGCGGCTGAACGACGCGGTCTGCCTGAGCTGGAGTGACTCGACGGGCCGCCACCTCAGGTCCATCTCGATGCCGGTGCGATAGCTGCGATCGACGTTCTGGTGGAGCGGGAGGCCGATCTCCGACAGTTGACCGGTCTGTGCGATCTCGTGGTGGAACGACATCACGTAGCCGTTGACCTGGGCAGTGGCCCGGCGGCCCGTGAAGGTCACGCCGAACTCGCCGTTGACCAGTTGCTCGGGCCGGACGGCCGCCAGGTCGTACGCGATGCTCGCGTTGTCTTCCCCCTGCAGCATGTCCGAGCGGGCCGGTTCGCGGCCCGCTCGGCCGACCGACGCGTACAGGCCGACGCCGTAGCCGGCGTCGAACCGCACACCCGCCTTCGGGTTGAAGAACGTCCAGTGGATCGAGCCGAGGTCGATCGAGCCGGCGTAGCGGAAGCGCGCCCATCGCGCCTGCACGTCGCCGAGGTAGTGCCAGCGCCCGCTCGACCAGGTGAACTTGGCGAAGGTGTTCAACTCCTGCTTGTAGCCGTGGTTCACGTAGTCGCTCGGACCGGACACGATGTCGCGGGTGTGCTGGCTCTCGAACGTGCTGAAGTAAGTGCCCCACGTGAGGTCGGCGCGCCCCCTCGAGACGTGCAACGTCATCGACGCGCCGACGTTGCGCCAGCTGAGGCCGTACTGGAACAGGTCCGACGGCGCCGCCGATTCGTCGGCGACGCGGTACCAGCCGTCCGCCGCGTTGACGAATCCCTGGACGGCGAGATCGGTCGCCGGGTTCAACAACCGGTGATACTGCGCCGTCACGAACCCTTGCCCGAAGTTGTCGCGCTCCTCCGGCGACATCGGGTTGGTGCGGAGGTCCGCCGCCAGCTGGGCCTCGTCGGCGGCCACGTAAGCGAGCTGCGTGTGCTCGCGGCCGTAGAAGCCGAAGATCTTGAAATACGAATCGGGCGTCTCGTGGCTCGCGCCGAGGTAGATGCTCTTCTCGCCGACGCCGGAGTGGTACTTGAAGCCGTCGGACGTCTGCGTGCCGGCCTGAGCGTAGAACTTGAAACCGTCCCCGACCTTGCCCGAGTTGAAGGTCCCGCTCAGGCGCTCGGTGCCGAAGCTGCCGATGCCGGTCCTCAGGACCGCCTCGGGGCGGTCGGTGAACGCCGCGCTCGCGAAGTTGATCGAGCCGGCGAACGACGACGCCCCGACCGACGACGTGCCCACGCCGCGCTGCACCTGGATGCTGTCCACCGCATTGGCGAAATCGCCGAAGTTCGAGAAGTAGAACGCCGAATCCTCGGGTTCGTTGATCGGCATGCCGTCGATGGTCACGTTCATCCGCGTCTGCGAGATGCCGCGCAGGTAGATGTAGGAATAGCCGGCCGGCGCTCCCGAGTCGCCATACTGCGTCAGCGACGGGACCTGCTCGAGCAGGAAGGGGATCTCCTGGCCCCAGTTGCGGGCCTCGATCTCGGCTCTGGGGATGTCGCTCTTCGACACCGGCGCTTCCTCCGGCGCCCGGATCGCCTCCACGGTGACGTCCTCGCGGAACCGCGCGAGCGGCGAGAGGACGATGTCGAGCGCCACGGCGGTGGTCCCGACGTCGACGTGCTGCTCGGCATCGACGTACCCCGCGTGCGTGAGGCGGAGCGTGTAGGAGCCTGGCGGCAACTCGATCTGGAACCTCCCGTCGGAGCCGGTCTCGACCGACCGGGCGGGGCTGGTCACCGCGACGACGACGCCGGCGACCGGCGCCCCGGCTGCGGTGCGGACGACGCCATGGACCGGCACCGTGGACTGGGCGCCGAGTGCGGCTGCCGCGGGCACCGACCAGGCGACCACGGCCAGGGCGAGCAGCCTGAATACGGATCGTGCGCGAAGATGTACGTTCACGTCCCGCCTCCTCTCGACCGCACGAACAGATCAGCGCGGCGAGCGATGCGGATGCTTTGGGGAGTTCTCGAAATCGAAGGGGAGCCGGCCGCCGCTCCCGATCGCCTTCCCTACGCCGGTACTACCCGGTTCAGGTTCGAGGGTGTGATCTCAGGCCGTAATCTTCGGCCACCCCTAGGCGTCCTGCCAGCACTCAGTGTGGCGCATGGAGCCGGCCGAGTCAAACCGAGGCCGGCGACTGCGCCCGGAGGGCTCTCGGCTTTGGGCCTTCGACTCTCGGCGGTGTCCGGCTCCAGGCCGAAGCCAAGCATCGCCGAAAGCCGAGAGCCGAAAGTCGAGAGGCGCACCGCGAAGTGGTCCGCGAAGTGGTCGGGTCCCAACCACTTCGCGGTGATAGGATGTCCTCCGTGCGACTCGACGACCTCTCCACGCCCGCGCTCGTGATCGACCAGGACCGGATGGCCCGAAACATCGACCGGATGCGACGGCACCTGTCGGGCCTCGGCGTCGGCTTCCGCCCCCACGTCAAGACTGCCAAGAGCATCGAGATCTGCCGCCGGCTGATGCCGACGCCGCGCGGGCCGATCACCGTGTCGACGCTCAAGGAGGCGGAACAGTTCTTCGCCCACGGCGTCACCGACGTGCTGTACGCGGTTGGCATCGAGCCGGGGAAGCTGCCTCACGTCGCCGACTTGAGAGCGCGCGGATGCGACTTGATGGTGATCCTCGACAGCGTCGAGGCGGCGGCCGACGTCTCGGCATTCTGCGCCGCGCGGCGCAGCGAGATCCCGGTCCTCGTCGAGATCGACTCGGACGGCCACCGCGGCGGCGTCGAGCCCGACTCGGACACGCTGCTCGACGTGGCGGCCGCCCTGACGTCCGGCGCCCGGTGCCGGGGCGTGATGACGCACGCCGGGGCCTCCTACGACTGCCGATCCACCGACGCCATCGCCGCGATGGCCGAGCAGGAACGTGCGGCCGTCGTCCGCGCCGCGGCCCGGCTTCGGGCCGCCGGGCACGACGCCACCGTCGTGAGCGTCGGCTCCACGCCGACCGCCACGTTTGCGCGGGACCTCGCCGGCGTCACCGAGGTGCGCGCGGGCGTGTTCGTGTTCCAGGACCTCGTGATGGCGGGCCTCGGTGTCTGCGCGGTCGACGACATCGCGCTCTCGGTGCTCGTGAGCGTCATCGGCCAGCAACGCGAGAAGGGCTGGATCGTCACCGACGGCGGATGGATGGCGGTGTCGCGCGACCGCGGCACGGCAGGGCAGGCCGTCGACCAGGGCTACGGGCTCGTGCGCGATGCGGACGGCCGGATCCTCAAGTCGCTCGTGATGCACGGCGCCAACCAGGAGCACGGCCTCATCTCGCGCCGGGACGGCGGGGCGATCGACTGGGACGCGTTCCGCATCGGCCGGCGGCTGCGGATCGTGCCCAATCACGCCTGCGCGACGGCCGCCCAGCACGCCGAGTACTTCGTCGTCGAAGGCTCCCGCGAGGTCGTCGCCCGCTGGGAGCGGTTCGGAGGATGGTGATGAGCGTCACTCGCATCAACCCGGCCGCGATGGCCAGGCCCGGAGGCCACTACAGCCACGTGGTCGTCCACAACGGCGTGGCCTACATTTCCGGCCAGCTTCCGATCGGGCCGGGCGGCCCGCTGCCGGCGACCTCTTCGTTCGAGGAGCAGGCCCGCCAGGTGCTGGCCAACGTCCGCGAGGCGGTGATCGCCGCGGGCTCGGATCTCTCGAAGGTTCTGAAGTGCACCGTCTACGTGAACGACATCGCCGACTGGCCGGTCTTCAACCGGCTCTACGCCGAGATGTTCGGCGACCACAGGCCGGCTCGCGTCGTCGTGCCGGTCGCGCCGTTGCACTACGGCTATCGCGTGGAAATGGACGCGATAGCGGCAGTCGACTGACGAGAGCCGGCGTCCTCGGGTGCTCGTTTCAGGCCCGCGGGAACTCCGTGATCCTGATGTTCGTGCAGCCGTAAGGGATGAGCGTCACGTCCTCGAGCGGCTGGTCCGTCGTCGCCTTCCCCGGGTCGGACCAGGCCACGTCCGCGGGTGAGATCTCGCCAGCCCACCCGTGCGCCATCTTCCAGGCGGGAATCCGCCGGCCGCGCGCCTGCGCCATCGTGCCCGCGCCTTCCGGCGAGAAGGGCCGGTCACCGACGGGGCGCTCCTCGAACGCGATCCCGGCGTCGGGCCGCTCGGGGTCCACTGCCAGCCCGTAGTTCCACGGCGTCGTCGGGTGCACCTCGAAGTCGCCGTGGGGCAACTCGCGGTGCGGCTTGTCGGCGTTGACCTGGGCCCATTGCTCGCCGATGAGCAGCGAGTAGACGAGCGGTCCGCGCTCGACGGCCACCGCACCGTTGTAGCGGGTCGTCACCTTCGGTCGCATGGGGAAGTGCAGGGCCAGCCGTGTCGGCTCCTTTCCCCACGTTCGGTCGACCAGGTGCATCGAGCCCGGGCGCATCGGCGTCTCCGGCCCCGACCCAACGCGAACCGTCGCCCCGTCGGCCCACCCCGGCACGCGAAGGTGAAGCGGGAAGCGGACCTGCGCGCCCGACTGGACGATCACGTCGACGCGATCGCGGAATGGATAATCCGTCTCTACGTCGACGCGGATCGGAACGAACCGGATCGTCGTCTCGACCCGGCACGGCGCCCAGGCCGCGGCTGCCAACCCGCCGTCGGGGGAGGCCATCCAGAGGTGGGCTGCGAATTTCGGCCACCCCTGGTGCATGTTCGACGTGCAGCAGCCGAAGTTCGGTTCGAGCCCGTAGAGGTTCGACTCGGGGCCGTTGGTCGTCCACATGTGGTTCTCACGGACGCTGCATTCGACCTGGTTCACCTGCTGGTCGTACTGATGCGACCACATGTCGGGCGCGAAGGTGGCGGGCAGCGCGTTGAACGCTACGCGCTCGAGCCGGTCGCCGAAGAACGGGTCGCCGAAGGCCGAGAACAGGTGCTCGAGCGAGTACATGAACTCGACGACCGAGCAGAGCTCGGTGCCCTGCAGCGGATTGCGGCCGGCCAGGCACTCGTCGCCGGCGAACATGCCGGTCACTTGCCCGTGATGTCGGTCGAGGAAGTCGATCATCCCGCGGGCGAACGCACGGTCTTCCGGGCGCTGGTCGAGACGCCAGCCGAGCGCCGACGCCTTGGCGGCCATCCCGGTGTTGACCACGTGCTTGGTCCACTTCCAGAGGCCGCGCCGGGGCGTCGCCACGGCCAAGTCATCGGTCGCAAAGAGTGCGCGGTAATCGACGCCCTGCGCGCGCAGCTTGCCTGCCAGCTCGATCAGCCACGGTGCGGGGGCGCGCTCGTAGACGTGGAAGATCGGGACGAGCCCCTCGAACCACCGGAACTTGCCCCACCCGTAGAGCGGCGTGCGATCGAGGCCGGCCAGAAGCGCCCGCAGGCTTCGCGTGACGGCGTCCAGCACGCGGGCGTCGCCCGTCGCCTCGTGGTACTGGACCAGCGCCTTGTTGGCCAGCAGGATGGCCCACATGTCGTACCGCTTCGCGACCGCGTCCTCGGGATACGGCCCGTACCAGCCGTCTGCCCGCTGATGCGCGAGGATGAACTCGACGTCGCGCGTGATGCGCGTCTTGAGCGGCGTCGCATCGAGCAGCCACGCCAGCGGAATCGCGCCGTCGAGCCAGTAGGGCGCGCGCTCCCAACCTTCGGCCCGGCCGCCGAACCACTGGCTCTCCGCAACGTCTGGCCAGAACTCGTCGAGGTGGCCGGTGAGGCCGTCGGCCTGGATCCGAAGCTGGCGGGCGATCCAGCCCTGCGGGCGCACCGAGCCGAGCGGCAGCGGTCGGAAGGCGGGCGCCGCCAGGCCCGTCACCGGCACGCGGGGCCCTCCCGTGGGTCCTGTCGGGGACTGTGCCGCTGAAGCGACGGGCACGGCGCCGACGGCCACGCCGGCCGCAACGGTCGAAAGAAACTCGCGTCTGTCCAGCATGGTGTTCACCGTGTGCGCTGGGACTCGCCGTGGCCTGCGACGGGCCGCTTTCCGGGCGTGGGCGCGACGGGCACCGGCGCGGTCAGTACCGCCGCGAGCGTCGTGATCCCGGTGAAGAACGTGCCCATCCGGAGGTTCTCGTTCTCGCCGTGCTGGTTGTTGTCGAAGTTGACGATCGGCACGCCGACGGCCGGCACGCCCATGGACTCGATGAACGGCGCGATCGGCACCGTGCCGCCCATCGTGCGAATCTGCACCGGGGCCTGGCCGAACATCCGCGTGACGGCCGCCACGATCTGGCGCGAGGCGGGCGCCAGCGGCGATGTTCGATAGGCATTGGTCTCGCCGCCCTCGACCGTCAGCTTCACGATCCGGGAATGCGCCGCGCGGGTGGCATCGTCCGGATCGCGTTCGACCAGGAAGAAGCCCTGCCTCGAGATGTGTGCCTTCAGGCGCTCGAGCATCGCGGCCGACGGCGTCTCCTTCACGAGCCGGATGTCGATGGCGGCCGTCGCCCGGTCGGGGATGATCGTGCGCGCGCTCGCGCCGACATAGGCGCTCGAGAGGCCGCGGATGTTGAGCGACGGGCGCTGCACGGCGTCCTGGAGCGACAGCCCCGGCTGCTCGACCTCAGCGATGCCGAACAGTTTCTTGAGCGCGGCTTCGTCGTCCGGCACTGCGGCCAGCATCGCCTTCTCCTCCGGGGCGAGCGGCTCGAGGCCGTCATAGAAGCCCGGCACGAGCACGTGCCCCCGCTCGTCCTTCATCGAGGCGAGGAGGCGGACCAGTTCGAACGCCGGGTTCGGCACCCAGTTGCCGTAGTGGCCGCTGTGCAGACCGAACTTCGGCCCGAAGACCGTCAGCTCGACGGTCAGGATGCCGCGCGCACCGAAGGTGACGGTGGGCCGCCCGCTGGGGTGGACCGGGCCGTCGAGAATCACGATGGCATCGGCGGCGAGCTTCTGGCGATAACGGGAGATCGCCGCGATGAGACTGGGCGACCCCGCCTCCTCTTCGCCGTCGAGGACGACGTGAACGTTCGACGCCGGCGCGCTGCCGGTGGCCTTGAGGGCGTCGAGCGCCGCACAGAGGGCGATGATCGGCGATTTGTCGTCGGACGACGAGCGCGCGTAGAGCCGCCAGTCGGGCTCGTACCGGGCACGGTCGACGGGGCCGGGCAGCTCGCGCCCGCCGTCCTCGAGCCGGCCGTCACGCAGGATCGGCACGAAGGGGTTCGGTTGCTTCCAGTTCTTCGGGTCCACCGGCTGGCCATCGTAGTGGGCGTAGACGAGCACCGTCCCCGTGGCGCCGGGCACGGTCATCTCTCCGTAGACGAGCGGATTGCCGGCGGTCTCCAGCGTCTCAGCCTTGAAACCGTGACGCGTGAGCATCGCCCGGAGCGCGTCGACGTTGCGCGCGATATTCGGCCCGTCGGCGGCGACGTTGGGAATCATCAGCAGGTCGGCCAGTTCGCGGACCACCGCCTGCTGGTGGGCGCCGATCCAGGCGTCGATCCCGGATCTTGGAGGCTGAGACTGGGCGCGGGGGAGGGCGACCGCGGCGAGAAGGCCAAGGAGAACGAGCAAGTGGCGTGGGCGCATCGGTGGAGTGTAAACCCGAACCGGGGGCGACGGTCACGCTGTCTGCGCGAGCGCCGGCCCCGGCCCGTACCCGATGCAGGTCCGCCCCGTCAGACTTCCGCGGTGTGACGGCGGATGTCGTGATTGAGCGTGTGAATCTGGCGACGGAGCGCCTTGAGCGTCTTGCTGTCCTTGGCCGCGATGGCTTCGCTCCGCTTCTGTATCAGGTCCCGCATCTTCGCCTTGACCGCCGGCTTGTTGAACCCGCCGGCGGCGTGGTGCTCGTGCAGCGGAATCTTGAGGGCGGTGCACAGGGCCGCCAGCAGGTGATCCTTGTTGAGCTGGGTGTAGCCCTTCACCGCGTCGCTCTCGATCCCCTTAGCGATCTCGCGCAGCTCCGAGACGGTCTTCCCCTTGAGGTCGTGGTACGTGTAGGACATCGAAGCTCCTTTCCAGCCGCATTCTACCGCGGGTCTCGTTGGGCATGCGTGATCCCCTCGCCCGATTCTATCCTGAGCCTTGAGCCTACTCGCTTTCCCACCTGAAGCGCGCGACGGCCAGGCCACCGAAGACGAGCGTCGCGGCCAGCAGGAAGAAAATGGGCCAAGCGACCGACGAGAGGCCCAGTCCGCGCCAGGTCGTCGCATCCAGGCCGTCGACCGCCCAGCGGGTCGGGATGACGGCGGTCGCCTGCTGGAGCCACTTCGGGAAGACGAAGGTGGGGACCCAGGCGCCGCCGAGCATCACCAGCAGCAAGGTGGCGACGATCGACAGCCCGCGCGCGCTTTCCGGCGTCCGGCCGAGGCTGGCGATGAGCAGGCCGAACGCCGCGGCGAGAAGCGAGAACGCGACGGCCACGCCGACAAACCCGGTCAGGCTGCCCTCGATGCGGACGCCGAACACGACCCGCGCGAACAGGAACAGGCAGGCCAGGATGAAGAGCGACAGCAGGGCCGTGCTGACGGCCCGGCTGCCGAGCAGCACCGTGCGGGAGAGCGGGGCGGCGCGCAGGCGCTTCCACAGCCCCTCCCTCCGTTGCGCGAGCAGGCCGACGCCCATCTCGATCGCCATGAAGAGGATGAACTGCACGCCCATGCCGGCAAACGAGTGGGCGTAGCCGTTGTAGGGGACGCCCGTGCCCGAGGTGACCGGTTCCTTCTTCACCTCGAACGGGATCGTCGGACCGTTGACCGCCCCGGCCGATCCCGACGACTGGCTGACGTCGTTCCAACCCTTCACGCCCTCGAGCAGCGAGGTCAACGCGCGCTGCTGGTCCGACGCGATGGTCGTGTTTCCGCGGAGTTGCGCCAGTGACGCGTCCACGGCGTCCCGGCCGGTCTTCCCGCTGAACATCTCCTTGCTGACCGCCTCCATGGCGTGGCCCGCGAGAATGCCCTGGACCATGCTGGCCTCGCTCGCGTGAGACGGGTCGTAGAGCAGTTCGATATCGGCCTTCCGAGCGTCGGCTCCGCCGAAGAACGCTGACGCAGCCGTGCTGCCGAACCCTGCCGGGAAGCGAATCGCGACCGTCGCCTTTCCGCGCCGGACCGCGTCCCGCGCCTGGGAGAGCGCCGCCGCCTTCACGTCGAGCGCGGAGTCGGCCGTCAGGAGAGCCGCCAGGTTCGTGGAGACCGCGCTCCGGTCCTCGTCGGCGAGGAGCACCGCCACGCGGCTCGCCTGGTGCTGGGCGCCTGTCTCGTCGAAGATGAAGCCGAAGAACGACGCGATGGCGATCGGCGCGAGCACCGACATCAGCACCGCGCGACGATCCGCCATGTAGAGCCGGATGTCCTTCTTGACGAGGGCAGTGAAAGCTCGCATCGTCAGTCTCGCAGCGCGCGTCCGGTGAGCGCCAGGAAGACGGTTTCGAGGCTGGCCCGCTCGGTGGAGACGTGCTGGTACTTGAGGCCCCGATTCGTGAACCACTGCAGCACCGCGGGCATCGTCGAGGCGAGGTCGGTCACGGCGACCCTGACCACACCCGGCGCCGTCTCCACGCGCTGGACGCCAGAGAGCGCGTGCAACCCGTCGGCCAAGAGCGCGTCCGGCGCGTTCTCGAGCGCGACGGTGATGAGGTTCTGGGCCGGCACGAGCTTCGACAGCCCCTGCGCGGTATCGTCGGCGATGACCCGGCCATGGTCGAGGATGACGATCCGGTCGCAGAGCCGCTCGGCCTCCTCCATGTAGTGCGTCGTGTAGAGGATCGTCGTGCCGCGCCGCTTCAGCGTCTCGAGGTTCTCGAAGATCGCGTTGCGGCTCTGAGGATCCACGCCGACCGTGGGCTCGTCGAGCAGGAGGATGTCCGGTCCGTGCAGCAGGGCGGCCGCGAGATTCAAGCGCCGCTTCATGCCGCCGCTGAACGTCTTCACCTTGTCCCGCGCCCGCTCGGTCAGTCCCGTCAGGTCGAGCGCCTCGGCGACCGCCCGCTTCGACGCCTGGCGATCGAGGTCGTAGAGCGCCGCGAAGAACTGGAGGTTCTCGGCCGCCGACAACCCGTCGATGAGCGCGAGGTCCTGCGTGACCAGCCCAATTCGCGACTTGAGCGGGTCGGTATCGCCGCCCAGCCGGCGCCCCCCGATCCGCACCTCGCCGGAGTCCGGCGGCAGCAGCCCCGCGATCATGGCGACGGTGGTCGTCTTGCCGGCGCCGTTCGGGCCGAGCAGGCCGACCATTTCGCCGGCCGCGGCGCCGAATGTCACGTGATCGACCGCTGTCAGAGCTCCGAAGCGCCGTGTCAGGTCGTGCAGTTCAAGCATCGGTAGGATCGGAAGAGTTGGACGAATCTGGCCGCCCGGAAGTTCTCCTGAGCGCCGAATCTGGCATCCTCCGGCTGCGCATCAGGGAGTGTGTCATGATTCGAGCCCGGATCACAGTCGCGCCCTGTCTCGGCGCGGCGAAGCCTTATCCGGGCCTCCCCTGCGGCCTCAGGGCGGACCCGCCGCCTCACTGCCGGGCGTCGGTCATCCGAATCGCGTCGACCCAGGGTTCGAGGTGTCGGCCCCACCGAATCGTGGCCACGTAGCGCGGTCCACGCGGCTCGGTCGTTGCGGGGGACGAGCCGGACGCGCGAGCCGCTCCGTCCCGGGCGACGAGCGGCTCGACATTGCGGCGCAGGTCGCGCGGCAGATTCAATTCCGAAGTCAGCACCTCGAACACCCGGCCCCTCAGCCGCGGTGCGCGGCCCGGTTGCTGGACGACCGTCAGGCCCACGACGGCGCGCGCGATGGCGACACGCGTACGGTCGGGGTAGCGCGCCCGGAGCCGTACGGCGTCGAGGTCGAGGTCGACGAGCATGAGGTGGGGCACGCCGTCGGCCGACGTCGTATCCACATTCGGAGGAAGGCCCGCAGCGTAGCGCCGCCAGGCCGGCCCTTCGAACTCCAGGGCCGCATAGACTCGCCGCACCGGCCTTCCGAAGTAGTGCTTCACGTTCTCCCGGGTCACCGGCACACGACAGTCGAATCCCAGGTCCGAGAGCTTCGCCTGATCGAACCAGTCGGTATTGCGGGCGACGTCCGGGCCGGTCCAATCCAGCCGGAGCGAGACGGCGCTGTTCTCCGGTGCCCCGGGCACCAACCTCACCTCGCGCTCGGTCAACTGGAGCACGGCGTCGGGTTCGCCCTGCCGGTTGACGGCGGCGAGACCGAGGGCCCAGAGGTTGGAGACGACGACGACCGCGGAGGCCAGCCACAGACCCTTGCGCGTCATCGCACACCCCCTCTCATCCGCAGCCGCAGCGTTGCAAGGAGCGCCATCGCGCCCATGGCGAGGCCTCCCAGGAGCAGGAAGAACAGGTAGCGGGGCAACAGGCTCCACCACCAGTCGAAACACTTGGCGTATACGAACAGCACCAGGAAGGCGCTGGCCGCGTTCGCCACCTCCGGCCATCGGCGGCGGATCCCGAACCAGATTGCGACAACGGGGAGGCCGAATCCGAGGATGTCGTAAACGGCGTGCAGCACGGCGAGCGGCAGCGGCTGGTAGCTGAACGCCTCGGTTCCCGTGGCGAGAAAGACCAGCGGCAGCAGCAGGGCGGCCGTGCCCATCAACCGCCAGACGCGGGCGAACCCCTCGGGCCGGATCGCCGGACGCCAGAAGGACAGGAGGAAGGCTGCGGCCCCCAGCGGAATCAGCGGCTCGGGACGCTGGAGCAGGATCGCCCAATCCAGCCCGGTCGCCTGGGCGGTGAGGCCCACGATGTAGCCCATGGCCGCGGCGAGGCCGGCGGCCAGCAGGAGTCGGAGGCCGTAGGCATATGCCAGGGCGAGCGCGAACGCCGCCCACGCGATCAGGATGTGCGGGGACGGCGTCATGTCGAAGATGGCGCCCACGACGCCGAGGTTCAGCGCGAAACCGGCGGCGGCGATGATCGAGAGGACGGCGGCGATGTAGCGCGTCGGCTCGCGCCGCGCGGCCAGTTCCACGGCCCACAGCGCGACGATCAGCGTGGCGGCCAGTACCGCGACCTGGAGGGGCATCGTCATCAACCCCCAGAACCGGTAGAAGAAGAGCACGATGCCGGCGCTCAGCGTGACCGCGCCGATGAGCGAGGCCACGCGCATGCCGAGCGTCATCTGGCGCTGGCTCTCGGTCCGATCGACGTCGAATTGTCTTGTGAGCGTGGCGAGCAGGTCCGCGTGGTGGCGCTCGATCCGGGCCCGGGCCTCCGAGTCGAGGGCCACGACGCCCGCCCGCTGGAGTTCGGCAAGCTCTCGGCCGAACGCGGCGATCTGGTCGGCCCGCCGCTGGGCGTCCTGCCGGGCGCCGCTCGAGGTCGTTGCCGGTTCCTGGCTGGCCATCATGTCGTCCCTCCGGGTTTGGCTGCGGTCTCCTGAAGCCGACCCGGGACAAGGTTACACTCGATATGATGAAGAGAGCAGTTCGCGGTGTCGTCACATGCTGAAGACCATTCTGTTGCTCGTCTGTTCGAACGTGTTCATGACGCTGGCCTGGTACGGCCAGCTTCGCCTGCGGATATTCCAGGGGAAGGCGCTCTGGATCGTGATCCTGATGTCGTGGGGGATCGCGTTCTTCGAGTACTGCCTGATGGTGCCCGCCAACCGGGACGGGTACGCCCACGGCCTGAGCGGCTATCAGCTCAAGGTGATCCAGGAGGTCATCACCCTGACGGTCTTCGCCGTCTTCACCCTCTTCTACTTC